>JAGRCC010000334.1:2015-2454 GCA_020433785.1 Anaerolineae bacterium | reverse complement strand
GTGGTGATGCAGGGAATGGCCCGGCCGTGGGTGGCAAAGGCGGTGGCGTACCGGGAATGGGTGTGAACAATGCCGCCCACGTGGGGCATGTGGCGGTAAATATAGCAATGCGAAGCCGTATCGGATGAGGCTTTGTAATCACCGTCAACGATATGGCCCTCGAGGTCAACCACCACCATGTTGTCCGGCGTCAAATCGGGAAATTTAATGCCGCTGGGTTTGATCACCACCAAATTCGTCTCCGGATCGCGGGCGCTGACGTTGCCGCTGGTCCAGGCGACCAGATTATTCTTGGGCAGTTCCAGGTGTAATTGCACCAATTCTTTTTTTAGTTTTTTAAGCATTGTCCTTCCTCGATCTTCGTGTCTGTTACCTGATTTTTACTTATTTACCTGAGTTCGGAAACAAATATACTCATGTCATTTCGCAGCGCTAGCGG
>JAGRCC010000334.1:0-1998 GCA_020433785.1 Anaerolineae bacterium | reverse complement strand
AGAAATCCCTGTGACAATACCAGGAAAAGTGGTCTGACTGGGAAAATTTGAAGCGACAAAGAAAGGTGATTTTTTCCGGCGAATGCGTCATATCTTGCAATGTCTGAGGGATTTCTCCGCCTCCGGCTACGAAATGACATACTCAACTCTAAATTATCGAACTCGTGTTATTTCAACGCATCCACAGCCGCTCGTTCGATGACCAGGCCGGCTTTGTAGCGTGCCATAAAGGCGGCAAAGCCCTCAACATCCCTCGGATCGGGCGCTATGGTCGTGCTGTCTTCGCCGGCAAAGACTTTGTGGGTGAGATAGTCGGCGAAAGGTTCAGTCTCGGCCTTATAGAGCATATAGGCGGCCAGCAAAGCAATCCCCCAGGCGCCGCCCTCGCCGGCGGTTTCCATCACCGACACCGGGACATTCATCGCCGCGGCCATCATAGTTTGTCCCACGCCCTTGGTTTTGAAGAAGCCGCCGTGACCGAGAATCTGGTCGATCTGCACGTGCTCCTGTTCAAACAGAATATCCAAGCCGATCTTCAACGCCCCCAGCGCCGAGAACAGATGTACCCGCATGAAGTTGGCCAGAGTGAACCGGCTTTCGGGGGTGCGGACGAATAGGGGCCGTCCCTCTTCAAGGTGGGTGATGTGCTCGCCTGAGAAATAGTTGTAGGTCAGTAGCCCGCCGCCATCCGCGTCGCCGGTGAGCGCTTTTTGATACAGCATCTCAAATAGTTGGGATTGATCGACCTCTCCCCCTAACGCCTCGGTGAATTCGGCGAACAGACCGACCCAGGCGTTGAGATCGGAGGTGCAGTTGTTGCTGTGGACCATGGCCACCGGCATGCCGGCCGGCGTCGTCACCATATCGATCTCGGGATACAGTTTCGACAGCGCCTGTTCCAACACGATCATGGCAAAGACGGAGGTACCGGCGGACACATTGCCCGTTCGCTCGGCCACGCTGTTGGTGGCGACCATACCGGTGCCGGCGTCGCCTTCGGGTGGGCAAAGGGGTATCCCGGCTTGGAGCTGTCCGGTGGGATCGAGCCGCTTTGCCCCGGCTTCGGTTAGCCGGCCGGCCGCGTCGCCGGCGACCAGGACTTGGGGCAAGATGTCTTGGAGCTGCCACGGGATGTTTTTCGCGGCGATCAGGTCGTTGTATTGCGCTATTTTGCCGGCATCGTAGTCGTTGATGGTGCTGTCGATGGGGAACATGCCTGAGGCTTCGCCAATGCCCATCACCTTTTGGCCCGTTAGCTGCCAATGGACATAGCCGGCCAGCGTGGTCAGATAGCTAATGTCGTTGATGTGAGCTTCCTGGTTCAAAATCGCCTGATGCAGGTGGGCGATGCTCCAGCGTTGAGGAATATTGAATTGGAACAGTTCGGTCAGTTCTGCGGCGGCCTGGCCGGTGATGGTGTTGCGCCAGGTCCGAAACGGGGCAAGGAGGTTTCCGGCCTGATCGAAGGCCATATAGCCGTGCATCATGCCGCTGAAACCGATCGCGCCGATGGTCTGGAGCGGGAGGTTGTAATTCGCAAGAACTTCGTTACTAAGCTGGCGGTAGCTGGCCTGCAAGCCGGTCCAAACATCTTTCAGGCTGTAGGTCCAGATGCCGTTTTTGTATTGGTTTTCCCAATCGTAGCTGCCCGAGGCGATGGTCTTATGATCTGGGCCGATCAACACCGCCTTAATCCGCGTCGAGCCGAACTCGATGCCCAGCACGGTCTGCCCGCTTTCAATGGCTGTTTGGGTCTCGTTCTTATTCATGATTATTTATCTCCCAGCGTTGGGGATTGATAAGTCCCTTATGGTACATTTAGGATTGTTATTCATCGTTGAATTCTCCTTAGTGATAAAATGCCCGATAAATATTGTTGATTATAGGACTTACGCAGTTGGATGTATCAAACAAGGTGACAGTCACTTAGATGCGATAAATCGACTTGTTTGAGCTAAACAGACGTTCATTTTCGGCAAAAAGTGACTGTCACCTTTT
>JAGRCC010000333.1 GCA_020433785.1 Anaerolineae bacterium | reverse complement strand
CCTTTGCCGCGTTCTTTGGTGGTAAAAAAGGGTTCAAAAATCTGCGCCTGCGTTTTAGCATCCAAACCCTGCCCGGAGTCGCTGATAGCCAACATCACGTAGCGACCTGGGATCACTTCGATATGGGAGCGGGTATAGCTGTCATCCCATTCAATATTGGCGGTTTCAATGACTAACCGCCCTCCTTGCGGCATCGCGTCCCGGGCATTGACCGCCAAATTGATCAACACTTGATCCATTTGCCCGGGATCGATTTTGACCACCCCTAAGTGCGGCGCAAGCTGGAGTATGAGCTCAATATCTTCCCCCAGCAAGCGTTTCAGCATAATACTTATCTTTTCAACTATTTCGTTGAAGTTGAGAATTTGCGGTTTGAGTACCTGTCTGCGACTGAATGCTAATAACTGCCGGGTCAAGGCGGCGGCACGCTGACCGGCACTGACTATCTGTTCAATATCTCGGCGAGCCGGATGGTCGGATGCAAGACCGGTTTGCAAAACAAATTCGCCAAAGCCGGTAATCACGGTCAGCAGATTGTTAAAATCGTGAGCAATGCCGCCGGCCAGCCGACCAATGGCTTCCATTTTTTGAGCTTGGTACAACTGCTCTTCAAGCTGTTTGCGCTTGGTAATATCACTAATAACGCCAAAGATAAGTTTGGAATGATCACGCGTTTGCTCCACGCGAGCACTGTCTCGGACCCAAATGATGTCACCATTGGCCCCCACCAGGCGATATTCAACCTCGCTGTCTGTACCGGCGTTTAACCGGGCCCACTGCGTCGCGGCATCGGCTCGATCTTCGGGATGAATGACGGTCTCGACCCAAAATGCCCAATCACTTAGCAAGGTTTGGGCGGGGTAACCCGTTAGTGACTCGATTTTAGGCGATACATATCGATTTTTGGGATGCCCGGCTTCGGTCACTTCGATCATATAGATATAATCGCTAATGGAGGTAACCACACGCCGAAATCGATCGGCCAGTTGCGCATTCTGAACGGCAATGGCTACTTGGTTGCCAACCTCGCGGACAATTTGCCGGTGTTCTTCAGTGAAGTCGTCCGCCGTAGATGACCGAAGCGTTAGCGCCCCAATTAAATCCTCTTGTGAGAGAAGCGGGGCAGTCAAGGTTGAATAAGCGTCTTGAGAAGGTGAGTTATCTAGAGTCACTACTATTTGGCCTTGCTTTAGCGCCTCCAGATTATTTAAGATCGTATCAGGCGAATAGCGGCTGCTTATAGTTGGGCTGTCGATGTCACTTTTCTGTTCAGCCAGAACAGTGAAAGCCAGGTCTTCCGGATCAATGAGGCCAATGATTGCCTGCTGGTAAGGAATTAATTGTTGTAAATAGGTCAGGGCCACTTGGGCTGTCTCTTCGGCCGAGCGAGCGGCTAAGATCGCCTGATCGATTTGGTATAATATTTCCAGCCGGTCAGCGTAGCGTCGCAGCGCCTGCTCGGCCAGTTTTTGTTCAGTAATATACTGGAACGTACCCCATACTTTTACAACTTTATTGCCTTTTTTAATGGGGGAGCCTATTACTCTGATCCAGTGCTGACTGCCCTCTCTGGTCGTTAGCTCCAATTCCAGATCGTAAGGTTTGCCCAGTTCGACCGCTTCTTTGACCGCATTCTCATATCTCCGGCGTGATTCGCCAGAATAAATGCTTAATTCTGTAGCCATATCTGACGGATAGTCAGCCTCTGCTTCTTGAGGGGGAATGACGGTCTCCGACCAGGACCCTTTTTTCGTCACGGCGTCAAATTCCCAACTGCCGATCTTCCCCATCTTACTGGTATCACGCAATAACAATTCGTTTTCTTGCAGCGCTTGTTCGGTTTTTTTCTTGCGGGTAATATCAATATGAGCCCCCAGCATCCGTATCGGTTGCCCATTTTCATCGTGAAACAATGCGGCGGTGGTCAATATCCAGCGATATGACCCATCTTTGTGTTGGAAACGAAACTCTTCTTCGTAATTGGGCCAGGGATTCTTTAGATAAGATTGGATTGTGGCTTGCATTCGTTCCAAATCGTCAGGGTGCAGGCGGGTTTCCCATTCTTTGTAGTCGTTGGCGATTTCATCGTCGGCGTAACCAATCTGATGTTTCCACTCCGGTGAGTAGTAAACCTCTTTTGTGCCAATCTTCCAATCCCACAAACCCACATTGGCCGCTTGCACGGCCAATTGAAAACGGGTCTCACTTTCACGCAGGGTTTCTTCCACGCGTTCGCGCTCGCTGATAGTCCGGCTGACTGTCGATGTCAACCGGTCCGTTTTGAGCCAAATTTGATTCACGATATACAGCAGGCTTAAAAGTAACACTGTTCCGCCGCCCCAAATGAGGTACAAAAGCCAGGCAGCAGGCCGGTGGGGGGACGTATCCCAGCCTACGACCATCATCCAGGAATTATCGCCCACGACAATGGTTGTGGTTTGGCTGTCCCCGACTATGGATTCGGCGCCCCAAAAATAAGCCCCGGTCGCATCATATAATTGAAGTTTATAGGGCGGTCTCAATTCTACTCTGGTGCCTTGCATAATCTCGGCAATGTCAAACACACCTTGAACAAGACCCACAAACTCATCTTCGCGATACAACGGCGTACGAGCGACAATGGCTAGCGAGCCTTGCACGGTGACAGTGGGATTGTTCACAGTGGTTCGCCGTTCTCGGATAGCTCGTTCAACGAAGGGCGCTGCCGGACGAGTTTTCAGATCGAGGTTAAGCGCCGCCTCGTTGCCGGTCAGGGGATAAACATAACGAATGATCCGGTCGGTATCCACGTACTGAACCGTCCGGATCGAGGCATAATTTTCCAGCAGCTCGGCCGCAAAGTGATCAAACGTCTGGCTATTGGGCAATGTAGGCGAGGCCAGCATAAAAGCTCTTAAATCCTCAACGGCGGTCAGGCGTCCCCGGACTGCTGTTGACAAGATGTTTTGAAACTCGTTAACCGTCTCAGCCAGCTCATAGGCATTATCGTGTTGGATATTTTTCCGATAATGGTTATCAGCCAGGAATATAACGATCAATCCGGCTGTGGCAATTAAAGATAAAAGCAGCCATTGCTTCATAGTTATACACCTTACTGTTTACGCCGCATTATAACCGGATTGCCCTAGGTATGAAAAGATAGGGTTATTTTCTAACCGTTCCGCAAAAAGTAAACATCTTCTGATCAAAATCTGCACATTTATACAGTAAATTAACATTTAGCAAGAATGTCCAAAACAACCTCGTCTCTGGAGCGCGGGGTTAGGATTATTCAATAAGAATTTTTGATTGGAGCAAATAAAGGAACAACCTATGTCATCTAAACGAAATATGACTAACTACCCCAACCCTGAAACCGAGGAGATGGACAACGACGACCGTCAAATCGGTCAAATTCTGAGCCGGCGTGAGGTTCTGAGACTGTTAGGGATATCCGGCGCGGCGCTGCTGGCCGGCTGCGCGGTGGCCCAGCCTGGCTCGTCCTCGACCACCGAGGCCGCCGCCCCAACATCAACCACCGCCTCGGCGACATCGGCCGCCACCACCGCCTCGACCGCCGCCACGGCTGTCCCGGCTTGTGTCGTCCGCCCTGAAGTGACCGAGGGCCCCTACTATGTCGATGAAGAGCTAAATCGCGCCGATGTTCGTTCCGACACAGCGACCGGCGTTATCAAAGAGGGAGCGCTGTTGGCCCTGACCTTCAACGTGTCACAGGTCAGCAGCAACAGTTGCGCGCCGCTTGAGGGCGCCAAAGTGGAAATCTGGCATTGTGATGCAGCGGGAGTTTACTCGGATGTGTCCGATCCCGGGTTCAATACCCAAGGGCAAAACTTTTTGCGCGGCTATCAGGTGACCGATGCCAATGGCCAGGCCACGTTTACCACTATTTATCCCGGCTGGTATTCGAGCCGCGCCGTCCACATTCATTTCAAAGTGCACGACTCAACGGCTGAGGATAGTAAGGTCTTTACCTCCCAGCTTTTCTTTGACGACACCCTGTCCGATCAGGTGTTCTCCCAGTCACCCTACGCCGCCAAAGGCCAACGCGATACCCTTAACAGCACCGACAACATCTACCAGGATTTGCTCCTACTGACCACCATCCCAACCGACCAGGGGTATGCCGCGGCGTTTGACATTGGCCTTGATTTGTCGACGATGGGGACGGGCGGGTCAGAGGGTGGCCCCGGTGGACGACCTCCCGGCGGCGGTCCGCCGCCTCAACGCGGCGGATAACTTCTGACTAAACGCGAGGTCGAGCTAAACAGCCCCGGTGAAACATCACCGGGGCTGCTATTATTTTGAAGACCGCCGCCAAATTAAAGGATAAAGTCATCATTAACGGATTACTAGGGGCAGATATAACCAGGGTAATACAGACCCATACTCATAAGCGCCAATATCGCAGACGGCCTGACCGTCTCCATCACCATCCACCGGACGTGGCGCTCCGCGCTGGTCGGTTGGTGGACAGGCATTGTTGTCGCCGGCGTCGATTGCCGGACTGTCAGCCGCCAGGGCTTGGGTCGGGGTCGAACCGCCATTCTCCTCCAACGGATTCATTGAGGGGGAAGTGTTCGGCATATCCGTCGGCTGGCCGAGGGCGCAGGCGCCGCCGTCCTCTAGATTGTAACCCTGCGAGGTCAACACACCTAAGCAATTGTTCCCAAGGTTGAGGGCAATCAGCGAATTCTTGGTATTGACCACGTTGGCGTTAAACAGCCCGGCTCCACTGCTACTGAAGTTATCAGAAACAGTGGCATTGACCAGGTTGACCTGTTCAAAGTTAGCGATGCCGCCGCCCATACCGTTGGCGCTGTTCCCGCTTACGGTCGTGTTGCTTAAGGAGATGACGCCTGAATTGTAAATGGCCCCACCGTCTTGCTCAGCCAGGTTAGCAATCAACGCACTATGGGTGAATGAGATCATCCCGCCGGCGCTGATAAACAAGCCACCCCCTTTGGCTTTGGCCGTGTTGGACTGGATCAGGTTGTCCTGACCGGTAAGATGGCAGCAACCTTGAGAACTCCCACCGATAAAAATCCCGCCGCCGCTGGCAGCAGCCGTGTTGCTGATCAGGCTACTATTGGCCAGGAGTACCTGCCCGTTATTAACAGCGATGCCGCCACCGAAACCCAAGTTGGTGGAGGCAATTAGGGCGGTGTTGCTAATGAACTGATTTCGCCTGAGCGTGACATAGCCGGCCCCAGTACCGCTGATTTCGAGACCCCCGCCGTAGACCTCTGTCCCGCTGATGATATTGCCGGCAATGAGATTGTCCAGCAGCACCGATTGGGTGTTCTCAAGCTGCACCCCGCCGCCGTGCGCATCCTGCCCCAGGCCAAGGGTGCGGTTATTGATGATGTGGTTACCCTTTAGAACAGGTGCGCCTCTTTGCACCCACACCCCACCCCCTAACAGAAAGGCGGCGTTATTCCGAATGGTGTTGCTGATGACCAGGGCGTTGCTATCTCGGATGCGTATTCCACCGCCATGATTGCCGCCCAGGTCGGCTCGCCCGCCGCTAATCACGAAACCGTCCAAGATGGGTTTCACCGCAGCCGGGTTCGCGAACTGACCCTCGATGGCGACTACAGATTGGGCGTTAATTAGAGGATGGATGGTTGAAGTGAAGGCGTTTATGTTCCGGATGTTGAAAATCAAGTTCCAACCGCCTTGTAAGGTGACGGTCCGGCTGATAAGGACATTTTCGTTGTAAATTCCGGCGGCAACGCGGATCGTATCATTTTTCTGGGCGATAGCCAGGGCGGCGTTGATGGACGCCAGGCAACCATTGCCGCCGCCGGGCTTGACGCATAATGTGCCGGCATGGGCTGGCGTGGTCGTGGTCGTCAACCCCAGCCACAGGATCAGCACAAAGCACAAACCGAGAATCAGAGCGTACCCCAACCGCACCGGCCATTGCGCCCATCCTGCATATCGAGTTAAGCTAAAACTGTTCATCGGATGACCTCTCCCATAGGCATCGCACAGAGCTTACCTCTGTTCTGTTCATTCTTCAATATCCGACTACTCAAACGATCAAACGCTATTTGTTTGTCTGGCTCCCTGAATTAGGTCTCGCTTTTATCCTCATCCTGTTGCTGATTTTCACTTCTCATTCGTAACTATTCTTCAGCCGAAGCATCCTATATTTGTTGATAAGCTTTAAAACTACGCTCTACACATTAATCTTATAATTCAGCTTGATCTCATCTCCCGGCATTCCTCGAAATCCCCAATTTGAGTCGGGACTCTCATAGATACAGATTTCTATATCTTGATATTCAATTCCAACTTCGTCTTTTATTCGATCAAAAAGTAACCGGATGAGTTTTTTCTTACTTTCCGGGGATCGTCCTTGAATCATAGTTATTTCAATGATCGTGTAGGCATCCGTTCGCCCTTTCGGGTACAACATATCTTCTTTGGCTAACGGAAAAAAGCGATGAGCCCGTTTATCCGGTGGAAACTGTAAAGCTTCGACTACACACTGATGAATAACTTCAGACAGGTTGGTTTTTATCGGGTTGAGTTGTTCTTTGATACCATAAACCTTTACTTGGGCCATATCTTGAATCCTTTCGGAAAATAAAGATGCGTCCAATTCTATGGATCCCCGCTTCATAGAATTGAGTGTATCTCAAACCTAATTCTTCCAACAATTCTCAACTATTATCACCCAAACCACCCCCGTTGACAATTCAAACAAACAACCAAACTCTACTTATTTTCCAAAGAAGAGTTCCCGAACAGTTTATGAGGCAGTTGCCGAACAGGTCGGTCTTATACTGTACCTCAGAAAGTTAAACAAACTACTGTCCGAAACAAACGGCCGCCGGCGGCCAGCGCCGGTAACTAAAAATAATCTATAAAATGAAGTTAAAATAAGGAGAAATCATCATGAGAAGTGGGTTAAATCAAATTGTTGTTTTAGTCGTCGGCGTAATTATCTTTGTTACCGGCTCTACGGCCATCATCGCTTTGGCTCAAGAACCAAGCAACCTGCCCCAAGAAAATAGTGGGGCTATCACGGTCAATGTTGACCCGGCGGTATTCGAGTCACAGTTCTATGCCAAAAACCCGGAACTAATGGCGGCTCAACGCGTCGCTGCCGATAATGTCCCGACCCAATCCGAATCACAGTTCTATGCCGAAAACCCCGAACTGTTAGCCGCCCATCGCGTCGAAGTCGGCTCCCGTGTTGATAACGCCCTAGACCAAGACCTGCTCACTCGGGCCACGTTCGACTATCCGGTTCGAAATCAACTTGGCACACAAGACTTAAAAACTAAACCTCATCATCCCCGACTGCGCGGCATGCAGGTCCATTAAATAACGCCAGTTGCTACCCATCAGACCTGACAGGTTTTGGCGATACGTTTCAGAGAAAAATCAGGATAATTCGGGCCATTTAGCCGAGTTAAGGCTCGTTTGAAAACCTGACAGATATTACG
>JAGRCC010000332.1 GCA_020433785.1 Anaerolineae bacterium | reverse complement strand
TAAAGGTGCTGTGGCCCGACACATATTCGGCGAACGCCGGGGTCACGAACGTCAGGGCCTGGTACGGTTGCCATTTATCGCCGGAAATCTCTTGGGCGCCTTGGTTGGGTCCGGCCCAAGCCTTGATGGTCTGGCCATTGTATAAATGGCGAATGGCCGAGATGGGGCGAACCGAATCATAGGCCCGTTTGGCATCCCAGGCAGAAACACTGGCATCGAATAGCGCGCCATTCAGCGCTAGAAAGAGTTTGACATCGTCGCCGATGGAATGCTGATCGCGGTAGGAGATGCCATGGGCCAGCGCGTTCCAATGGCCCGGCGGCGTCTCCGAACGCGGGCCATCGGCCCAATATTCGGCGATACATTTCATCTTATCGGTCAGGTGGGCGCTGTAATTCAATACCTGATTAAATTGGGCTTTGTAGGCTTCGTCGTTGGTCATTGGGTGGCCCAACGCGTCGGTGTAGGGAGCGCTGGAGCCTAATAGAGGGGGAGGCGGGGGCCGGAATTGGTCGCCTGAAGTCAAAGCGAAAGGCGTCACCGCGCCCCAGTGCGGCGTCAAAAAACTTTGATCCCGATAGCTGTCGGGCTGGTTGGCATCAAAGACGGGTAGTCCGCCGGCATCGAAGATTTTACCCGTTGCCACGCGAAGCGGCTGCCAGTGGTTCGGATTAAACGTAGCCTGGCCCGGAACTTTACCGGTAGTGGGGTCAGCGCTGTTGACCGGCTGGTACAAATCAGGATAAATTTCAGAGGTGATGTCGGCGTAATTGTTGGCGGCGTTTGAGCCATCATCCCGGCGCGCGTCGAGCACCCCCTGCGCCGCCAGATAGCCGATGCCGGCGGGCGTCGAGGTGTCGCCGCTGGTCACAATATCGTATCCCAGGATGGTCATCATTCGAGTGAAAGATTGGGTATTCTGCTCGTATTGGGGAAACAAGGTGATCAGCATTTGATAAGCGGCTTGACTAACAGCGGCCGCCTGATTAGCCTCGGTGTGCAGTGCGACCGGTTGGCGCACCACATAACCGGGCACAACCGGCTCCGCGGTGGCATCGTACGCGCTCCAGGCATCGTACATGGCTGTGTGAACCATTAACATTGAGCGGGTAATGACCGTGGGGCGTGGTGGCCCGTTACGCACGGCGGCCAGCATCAATTCGTTCCATTTGATGACAACACTGGGTTCGGTATGACCTGTCTTTGTTATATCCTGGGCTGAGCGCGATAAGGCCGATTCTGCGGTATTGAGTGGAGGTAGCGGAATATGGCAGGTGCGACATAGCAGCTGCGCCTGCGCCATGGGAGGACGGATTACGATTAAAAGTATAACCAGAGTAAAACCTAAAAGCGCTCCAAGAATACGCCAACGGTGACTCATGGTGTTAACCCCTCTCCTAAAAACCTTAATTTTAACTGATCGTCTTTGTATAGTTACATTTTTATCATTAAGTGTACAATTTTTCGTCATTATGGACAAAGTCCGGTCGTATATCGGGAAAGCCCATTAATCTGCCATTTATTATAGGAGCATATGATTAAATTTTGTTAACACCGATGACTGTCGCCCAAATCCTATCGATTAATCTAACCGGCAAACAACTTAAAAATGTGTAAGTTAGGTGGCTAATCTGTCGTCTAGTAAGGAACACCTTTTTATGGCCAAACTAGCCAATAGACCATAAGCTACCGGCTTACCCTAACACCAAAGCTAATTCGTGCAATGGAGGTAAATCGTGCCCAACCTGGCTTATTTATCGCTTGGCTCTAACATTGAACCCAAAGCCAATTTGAGAGCAGCCATGAGGCTGCTGGCCGGTTATACAGATTTGCTGGCGGTGTCATCGGTTTGGGAAACAAAACCGGTGGGGTTAGTGGAGCAGCCTAATTTTTTGAACGCAGCAGCGATTGTGGCCACAGAACTGCCGGCTGATCAGTTGAAGCAGCAGGTTCTACTAAAAATCGAAAGCAGGTTAGGGCGCCAACGTCAGGCCGATAAAAATGCCCCGCGGCCTATCGACATCGATATAATATTTTTCAACCGGCAAATTCTTAATGTCGCGAATCGCCATATTCCGGACCCGGAGGCTCTGGACCGTCCGTTTGTGGCCATTCCGTTGGCGGAAATCGCTCCTGATTATGTTCATCCCGAAACCGGGCAAAAATTACGAGAAATTGCTCAGACGTTTGAAATTAAGGCTAATGAAATGCAATTTCGAGAAGATGTTACCAAACTGTTAATGTCATTTGTAAATCGAGCAACTGTCGTGCCGTCTAAAATTATGAACCAACCCCTGGAAAGGAACCCTTAATGAACGAACCCAAATTAAATCTGGATTTAGATTATTTAGGGCAGGTCTTTGACATAAGCCCTAACGGAAACCATAAAAATGCGGAGAAAAGAAAAGAAAGCATTGAAAAAGCAGTCTCCAAAATATTGCGCAATATTGGCGAAAATACTGAGCGCGAGGGGTTGCAACGTACGCCGGAACGGGTGGCCCGGATGTATGATGAGCTAACCGCCGGCTATCACGTCGATCCGGTCAAGCTGATCAACGACGCCATTTTCACGGTCGATTATAGCGATATGGTCATCGTCAAAGATATCGACTTTTATAGCTTATGCGAACACCACATGCTGCCGTTTTTTGGGAAAGTGCATGTGGCTTACATTCCCAACCATAAGGTCATTGGATTGAGCAAAATCCCCCGCATTGTCGAGGTGTTTGCCCGGCGGCTGCAAGTGCAGGAACGGATGACCAAACAAATTGCCGATTTTATCAATGAAGTGCTGCAACCTTATGGAGTGGCGGTAGTTACCGAGGGGGTGCATATGTGTATGATGATGCGCGGCGTCAAAAAGGCGAATGCCAGTATGGTTACCAGCGCGGTGTTAGGGACCTTTAGAAAAGACTCAAGGACTCGTTCCGAATTTATGGAACACATTAGCCGTCATTCCAAAGACTAACCGCCGAAGTACTTGGTCCAGAATAATTCTGCCATTTGGACAGAGATTTGAGATTAAGCGAAAAGGAGATTAGGTCAAGCCCAATCTCCTTTTCGCCTTATCGCCTAATCTCCACAAATCTCCACAATTGCGACGTATTTATAGCCGACGCCTAAGTATAGGATATGGTCTGCGTAATAATTTTAGATTGAGGCAGTTCCAGCCGTTCGGGCAATTTTGGCAGCAGGGGTAGCACCACGTAAAAGGTGCTGCCCGGCCGATTGACCTCGTCTCGTCCCACGCTCTCCACCCAAATTTCGCCGTTATGGGTTTCGACGATGGCTCTCACCAGCGTTAAGCCTAAACCGGGGCCGGCGCCTTTATATTTGGTTTTGCTGGTGCTGTGATTCTTCGAGTCTTCCACTCGGAAAAATTTCTCAAAAATCATCTGGTGATGCTGGGGATCAATGCCGATGCCGTTGTCACGAATTACAATTTCAACCGCCGGTTCGCCATCGCCGGTGGTGGTCGGACGGCCAGTAACGGTAACTTGGCCTCCATCAGGGGTATATTTTATGGCATTGTTAATCAAGTTTTCCAGCATTTGCACCAGGCGGGTGCCATCGGCCTCGAGGGTGGGCAGATCGGCCAGGCCACTCTCGCTTAAGGCCAAACGTCGCTCATCTAAAACCGGTAAGTAAGCTCTGATGGCTTGGTCGAAAACTTCTTTCATGATAACCGGGCCGGTGAAGAGGTACATACTGCCCATATCGGCGGCGCTGACATCGAGCATCAATTCGATTACATCGCGCATCCGCGCACTGCCTTTGGCAATCCCCTCGAACACTTTTTTGGTATAGGCTTCGTCTTTAAGGTCCTCTTCGGTTAAATCTAATAACAGCTGCGAGTAGGTATGAATTTGGGTGAGCGGCGTCTTCAACTCGTGCGAGGCAATCGAGAGAAATTCCGACTTGCTTTTGTCGAGGACCGACACTCGATCATTTAGCAGGCCAACTTCGTCGTTAATCGTCGCCAATTGCTGAAACAGTAAAGCGCCATCCATGGCTACCGCGGCTTGCTCGCCCAGCATCACCATCAAATCTTTTTCTTTTTTACTGTAAGCCGTGCCATTTTTCTGGGGGCCAAAGGCCAGCACGCCCATCAATTCCTGCTCGCGGAGAATAGGTACGTACATTTCCAATTCTAAGGCCAGCAGCCAATCCTTTTCATCTTGGGCCATCGATTTGAATTCAGGTCGGATATCAACTTCATATTGGCTCAACATGGTTTTTTCTTTACGCAGATAGCCAACCAGCGGGTTTTCAATGGTCAGGCATTTGGTGGTAAAATTCTTCAGACCAGCCGTCGATAAAGGCTTCAGCCAGACCGGCCCACGGCCGTTGCGCACGTTGATAAAGACCACGCCGCGCTCGATCTCTAACGTTTCAACCATCGCCTTGATGGTGATATCGCTGAGGCGTTGCAGGTCCAACGTATTTCTAATATTTTGGTTATAACGCCGGATCATCTGTTTTTCATCACGGTCGGTTCGGCCAAAAATGAAGCGCATCAGCAGCATGTTCGATAATCGCTGCAAGGGTCGATAGATCGCTGCCAGTAGTACGGCTAAAATGATCAGCCAAATAAGCAGATGCGTGGGATTAGCGATAAAGCGATACAACTGCGTGGCCCCGACTAACCCGACCAACGTCATACTTGATAATACAAATGTGATGCCAACGTAATGCAGCCCCCAATTGAACAGCAGCTTTAAATCCGGGGTTTGGTAGCTCAATACGTTATAGCTGGCCAAGGCCAACCCGACAGTGAGCAGCGGTAAACCAACCCAACGAAAACTAATGGTGAAATCGGCAAACAGCGTTACCCCGGCTGCCCCTAACAGAAGGGTGACGATTAGCCAGTAACGCAGCCGGTTACGAAATTGCAGCGGATGGCGCTTTTTAAACTCCGAAGTTAAATTAACCAGGGCCACAGTAATGGCCATGATCCAACCGCTGCCGGCCACAATCGCCATCAAATGTTCAGTTCGGCTTAAACCAATGCCGTTAGTCACCGCTACGGTTCCCACCGCCCATCCTTGAAAATTGAGTACCAGCCCGCTCCATAATAGAAGAACAGCTAGCCCAGCAGCCCAATAAATAAAAAAGATATTGCGTTCTTTCTTAAGCAGGCTAAGGGTTAACCCCCCAAAAGTCAGAATCATCGCCAGCAAACTAAACTGGATCGATAATTCGTAATTCAATGCGTTGGTTGTGACCTCCAACCAGGCCAATAGCAGACAGAGATTGGCGAAAAACCCCAAACTTACGCTTATCCCTAAATGCACCACCAGGGTATCAACCAAACGCCAGCGAAGGATGACCAGGACCTGCAACACACCAAAAACCAATAAACATAACGATATGAGAATAAATTCAGGAATTAGCATACGTCAAAAATGACTCCTATACCCAGCCGACAATGATCAATTTATGGCTTTAAGGTTAACATAGAATTCATATACCCAGGATGTGAAAACCCTTAAAAAAAAGTTAAAATTATTCGGGGTTAGACGAGCGGGGGCAGCCAGGCTACTCAAATGATGTCAATCGAAGTAACTCGATTAGGCTCACCCTTAACCAGCTTGTCATAACTATTTTAACAGGGCTGAGAGCGAGGCAAAATCCCCCAAAAGGGCCAATGGTCGAGGAGATTTATGGGTAGGAGGTATTTACGGAATCACCATAGATGGGGAGATACGCAGATGGGGAGATGGGGAACTACACCTGCCAATCTCCTTATCTCCGATATTCATATGAACATTACTTATCAATCGGCAACCCGCTCGGCACCGATTTTGGTACGACGTTGGTTAGATTGATGGCGGCCGGATCGGTCAGCGCGTAGAGGAAAGCGATCACCTGGTCAAACTCTCGGTCGGATAGCGCAATCGGCGTTGCCAGCACGGGGTCCAATTGAGATAACTGGGCGCTGAGGTAGGTTTCGTCGCTCTGGAAGGTGCTCCGCAGATCGGCGCGCAGTTGGGCGGGATCATAGCTGCGCAGGGCTTGCTCCGGGTCGAGATGGTGGCGAACGACTGCTTCCAAACTGGTATAGGCCCCCGCATGCGTCCAAGGGCCGGTTAACGCCACATTCCGCAACGGCGGCGTGCGAAAGGCGTAGGTATCGGCCGGGTCGCCGGTTTCGCCGGCCCGCCCCAGATCGATCCCTGGCTGCTCCTTTTTATTGCCCGGGCCGACCTGCGGCATAGCCAGGTTGTGCGTTAGTTGATCGGTGAACAGATTGCCGGCGTGGCACTGGCTGCAATTGGCCCGGCCTAAAAAGAGTAGCGCGCCCTGCTTGGCCTCATCCGTAAGCGCCGTTTCGTCTCCGGCCAGATAGCGATCCCAGGGGCTGTTGGTGAAAGCAAACGCTTTAGTAATGAAGGCCGCGATACCGTTAGCGGCGTGATGAAAATGAAGGTCATCGGGCGGCGTGCTCGGATAGGCGTTGGCGAACAGCGTCACATATCCCTCGTGAGCCAGCAAGCGATCGATCAGCGCTTCCCAAATGGCGGTAAAATCCTCATCATCGATGGGCGCTAACTCGTTGCCAAACTTCTCGAAATCATCCGGCATACCCCGCATCTCATCGCGAGCAGTGACCGGAAACATGGCCAGGACCGCCAGGATATTATCCATGTCATCGCCAGGCAACTGATCTTTGGCCGGGCTAGTGAAGCCACCGGCCTTCGATCCGTTAATGCGAATATCCCAGAACATCGTCGCCAGTTCCGGCCGACCCCGATTAAACAGGTCCGGCGAGTTGCGCGGGTGGAGCATGCGGTCCGGCGCGTTGTGACGCTGAGGGCCAACCCCATCCAGGCCGCCCACACCAATTGACACCGACAGCCCATCGCTGGTGTGTTGCAGCGGCAAATGGCAGGTGGAGCAAGCCACATCGCGATTACCGCTCAATTCTTTATCAAAAAATAGCGCCTGGCCCAGCGTAACCCGGGCCGGGTCCGGCTCAGGCCCCGGCTCGAGCGGCGTCAGGCCGGCGGCGGCGATGGCTTGGTGGAGCTTGGCGTCCAGGCCAATCATCATCGGCCCGCGCCGCCGGTAGTTGGTGGCGGTCATCACCAGATCGATCAGGTTGACCTGCTGGTCGCCGTTAATGTCAGCCTGGGGGTCGTCGGTATTGTAGAGGCTGGCGATTAGGGCCAAATCGAGAATATTGATAAAATCATCGCCGGTTACGTCGCCACCTAACAGCGTAATTCGTCCCATATCAATCGTCGAGGCGTCAGACAGCGCATCTTCGGCCTTAGCACTCAGGTATCCCGGTGCGTCGATCAGCATTACATAAGCGTCGGTCACCTCAAGATGCATCTCAAAGGCCCCATCCGGGGATAGCTGGAGGTAATACTCTCCCGCCGTAATCGCCGCGCTACTGCTGTCGCTCCGTCCTTCCAACGCCACAACACCGGTCAAGATCAAATTTGGCGCAGCCAGAACCACGTCTGAGCCACTAATCAAAACGGCCATCACCACTGCCAACAGTAGCCGGCCCCACCCCCAGCGGGACCAACTATAGAATCCACCTCGTTTTTGGCTCGACATTTGAACTCTCTCCGACGCTCTAAAGGCTTTTTACAACCACATCGTTTAGTTAGTTAGCCAACAACCTATGTTTTTTAAAGAACAGATACACTACCGTGTAAAAATTTCAGCCGATCACGATTTCAAGATCTAATGAGAAATGATAAAACACGGATGACACGGATTATACGGATT
>JAGRCC010000331.1 GCA_020433785.1 Anaerolineae bacterium | reverse complement strand
TCAAACACCTGGGGCTACGACCCCGCCACCCAAGACCGGTTCGACCGCCATACCCGCTGGGCCGGCGTCCTGCGCGACGGGCTGGGCGACAACTACTGGATTATCGAAGAGGGCCTCAACGGGCGCACCACCGTCTGGGACGATCCCATCGAAGGCTATAAAAACGGCCACACCTACCTCATCCCCTGCCTGGAAACCCACCGGCCGATCGACCTGGTGGTGCTAATGCTCGGCACCAACGATCTAAAGATGCGCTTTTCCGTCCCGGCCTGCGATGTCGCCAACGGGGCCGGGGTGCTGGTTGACGCCATCCACAAGAGCGCCGCCGGTCCCAATGAGCAAGCCCCCCAGGTCTTGCTGCTGGCCCCGCCGGTCGTCGTCCGGCTAACCGAGTTCCGCGAGATGTTCGAAGGCGCCGAGGCCAAATCGAAAAAGTTCAGCCATCACTTTCAGCGCGTCGCACAGGAGCACGGCTGCCACTTCTTAGACACGGCCCAAGTCATCCGCTCGAGCCGGCTGGACGGCATTCATTTTGAGGCGGCCGAGCATCGCAAATTGGGCGAAGCCGTGGCGGCGCAGGTGAGGGAGATTGTGGGGGATTCCGATTGAACCGCTCTGGAGCGACAAAGCTTGCTTTGTCCCCGCCAAAGACAAAGCAAGCTTTGTCGCTCCATGTTTTGGCTGGGAGCGACTCGACGAATCACGACCGTCCCCAGCCTCCGGCGGTCTAGGATTCCTCGAATCACGGCCGTTCCAAGCCTCCGACCGTCGAGATTCGACGGTTCTAACTTGCTTCATTTAGAGACCGGATAAAATCAACCTCAACTCTTTGTTGTTTTAGCCCATCTTCGATTACAATATGGGCATTACTCTCAACTCGATTGGTTATCTCGTTCTCCCCAATCGGCTAGACCTCAAACCACCCGATACCACCCTTAGATTTCCCCATTGTAGTCGACCCGGGCGGGTTGACGACACTGCTTGGCCGGAAATATTAAATCTACCCAATACATTTGAAAGACATCAATGAAAGATGACGATAAAACCAAAGAGCAACTGGTGGCCGAATTGCAGGCAATGCGACAGCGTGTGGCCGAATTGGAGCAAGCCGAGCAAGTCATCATAGATAGTGAAGCGAAATATCGACACCTGGTCGAAACCGCGTCAGACGCTATTTATTTAATATCCGAAGACGGCTTCATTATCGATACCAACCAAAGCGCCTGTGCGGCTTTGGGTTGGACCAAAAAAGAGTTAATCGGCAAAATGGTATCCGACGTTGATCCCAATTTCTCCGTCGAGACGTTTAAGAACTTCTGGGAAAGTATCCCATTTAATCAACCGCAGATATTTGAAACAACTCACCAAAAGAAAAATGGCACACTGCTCCCGGTAGAAGTCAGTGGCAAGAAATATCAATTGGCCGATAAAATCTTCTACTATGGTATTGCCAGAGATATTTCCGAGCGTAAGCAGGTTGAGTGGGAATTACGCGAGAGCGAGGAAAAATACAGAGCCTTAGTTAACGGTATGCGTGATACCGTGTGGGTAATTGATTTTGACGGTAACTTTATTGATATCAACAGCGCCGCCGTTGAAATTTTGGGGTATTCTCGCGAAGAGCTGCTGACGATGGGACCGGTCGATATCGATGCGGCGCTGGATGCGGCCGCCATAAAGCAGTTGATTAAAGAGATGCCGTCCGATGAAATACAAATTTTTGAAACCCTCCACACCACCAAAGATGGCCGGCAAATCCCGGTGGAGATTCAATCCTGCCTGATTAAGTATCAGGGAGAAAAGGTGATTTTGAGTATTGGTAGAGACCTAATCGACCGCAAACAGGCCGAAGCGGAACGGTTAAAATTGAAAAAATTGGAGTCGGTCGGCATGTTAGCGGGCGGCATCGCTCACGATTTTAACAACTTACTGACTGCGGTGTTTGGCAATATCGAATTGGCAAAGATGTTACTAGCGCCGGACCATAAAGCGCTTAGGTTTCTTGAGTCGGCCGGGCGATCCATGGAGAGCGCCACTCACCTGACCAAGCAACTGCTTACGTTTGCCAAGGGGGGCGATCCGATCAAAGAAACCCTCTCCATTGGCGAAGCGCTGACCGAAGTGGCCCAGTTCTCCCTCCGGAGCAGCAACGTCAAACTGCACACGCACATTGCTCCGGATCTGTGGCCGGTAGAAGCCGACAAAGGACAGCTAAGCCAGGTGATCAGCAATCTGATCATCAACGCCCAACAGGCTATGCCTGATGGGGGTATCATCAGGCTGTCCGCTGTCAATCTTGAAACTTCAGGGGGCAGATACGTGCAAATCACCGTGCGAGATGAGGGGGTAGGCATTCCACCTCAATATCTTGACCGAATATTTGATCCCTACTTCACCACTAAGCAGAAAGGCAGCGGGCTTGGGCTAGCCATTACGTACTCGATTATCAGCAAACATAACGGCGCCATAAGGGCTGATTCCAAACTCAACCAGGGGACCATTTTCACCATCCGGCTGCCGGCTGCAGACATTACGAAAAAAACCGTGTCTGCCAATATATCAAGCGAAACCGATCAAGAGCCGGTTGCGGCTACCCATATTCTGGTGCTTGATGATGAAGCGGTCATTCACGAAGTGCTGGGAGCCATGTTGGAAATGATGGGGCATAACGTCGTTTACACCGTTGAGGGACAGCAAGCCGTTGCTTACTATCAAACGGCCTACCAAAATGGAACAGCTTACGATGTAGTGATCGTGGATTTAACCATTCCCGGCGGGATGGGCGGGCAAGCGGCGGCACAGGAAATGATCAAGATCAATCCTCAGGCCAAAATTATCGTCTCCAGCGGGTACACCACCGATCCGGTGATGGCCAATTATGAAACCTATGGGTTTAAGGGTGTGGTGGCCAAACCGTATCGTTTCGCCGATCTACAGAAAGTGATTCAGCAGGTGTTAAAAGCCTCATCGTAAGACTTAGGTGACAGTCACTTGGGTGCGATAAATCGACCTGTCTAGACTAAACAGACGTTTATTCTCGTCAAAAAGTGACTGTCACCTCGTCTGCTCGGCTTAGCCTCTCCCCTCAACTCCCATCCCGAATGACCCGACACGACTCGATGTCGAACGTGACCTGGCCGATGTTCAGGTTGGTTTGGTCGCGGAAACCGGCGGCAAACTGCACGAAGCGATAGACATCGGCAAAGTTGGTAGCCAGGCCAACCGAGACGCGGATGGCCCCGGCGCTCTTGTTGCCCCGGTGCTGGATGACCTGCACGAAGCGGGGTAGGTTCATCGTGGCCCCATCCGTTAAGCCGGCCAGCATATCCTCGCGGGTTAAGCCTTCGGCGATTTCGCCGGCGCCGGGGTTGCAGAAGCAGCCGGTGCGCAGCGAGATGCCTTCGCCGTTGGCCAACTCCTCGATGCGGCGATAGTCGAGCAGCCGCTCATCGGGATCGTAAAAGTTGAGTGTAACCGTGCCGCCGCGCTGATCGGTATTGGCCGGGCCGTACAGGCGGATCATCGGTCTCCCGTTGCTGTGCTTCAGGGTTAACAACTGCTCGATCAACCAGCCGGTCAGGCAGCGCACCCGCTCGCCGATGGTCTCTACGCCGACCTTTTCCAGATGCTCCAAGCCAATCTTGACCGCCGGGATGCTCAGGTAGTTGACCGTGCCGTCTTCAAAGGCGGCTTCATTTTGGGCCAGATAGTGACCCTCGCCCCGGACGCTGGCAAAGTTGACCGTGCCCCCGGCGAACCAGGGCCGCTGTAACTTGGCCAAGGCCGATTTGCGCACCAGCAGCGCCCCGATGCCGGTCGGGTAACCGAACATCTTGTAGAAGGACATGGCCACAAACTCCGGTTTGACCTGGCTCAGGTCGAGGCGATTGGTCGGCACAAAGGCCGCCACATCGAGCAGCACGTCCCAGCCCTGTTCCTGGGCCTGGGCGACCAAATTCAAGGGATGTTTGACCCCGGAGAAGTTGGATTGGGCCGGGAAGGCGAATAGATTGTGGCCGGCCGGGTTGGCCGCGGCTAATAAATCGGCCAGCCGGGCTTGATCGAGCCGTAAATCGGGCGTGGTCAGCGGGGCATAGGTGAATTCGGCTCCTTTGCTGCGAGCAAACTCGCGGATGCCGTTGACCGAGTTGTGGTTATCGAACGTTAACACGTAGCGGCTGCCGGGGCCAAAGGGATAGGCTTCGCCCACCAGCTTGAGCGCCCCGCTGGCATTGGCCGTAAAGATGGCGATGTACTCGTCAGGCGAGGCGTTGAAGTAGGCCAGCACATAATGGCGGGCGGCTTCCACCAAATCGGTCATCGCCAGCGAGGTGGGATTGGCCGAGTGGGGATTGCCCAGAACGTTGTTTTCCAGGAGGGCCATATGCTGCCGGAGCTGGCTGGCTGCATACAGGCCGCCGCCGGTGTAGTCGAGATA
>JAGRCC010000330.1:2232-8661 GCA_020433785.1 Anaerolineae bacterium | reverse complement strand
TTAGGCTTAAGGCCGGTTGAACGGCCGTCGCCCGCTCGATAAACAAGCGCAAGGCTTCATAGTCGCTCAACTGGTCTGGACGCAGTGCATCAGCGGTTGCGGGTACAGCCAGGGGAGCAACGGGCCGGATCAATTCGCCGGTCAGGCCGAGCGGTTCGCGGCTGGTGGCTAAGATTTGGAGGTCAGGACAAGCGAACAGCAGCGCCGCGACTAAATCGGCGCAGGCCGCAATCAGATGTTCGCAGTTGTCCAATATCAGCAGCAATTTCCTGGCCCGCAGCGCGTTTTGAAGGGATTCGATCAAGGGGCGATCCGGTTGTTCCTGGAAATTGAGGACCTTGGCCACCGCCTGCGGTACAAAGGCGGGGTCGGATAGGGGTGCCAATTCCACCCACCACACGCCATCGACAAAAGCCGCGACGAGCGCGCTCCCGGCTTGAATGGCCAACCGCGTTTTACCACTGCCGCCAGGACCGGTGAGCGTGAGTAAGCGTACCGGGGCCGGGGGGTCGATATTTGACAACTCCGGCCCCTGCAACCGTTGTTTGAGTTCGTCCAACTCTGCTTCCCGGCCAATAAAGGAGGTCAAGGGGACCGGCAAGTTGGTCGGCTGGGCATCGGGAGAGGCAATCTCGATCTGCCGGCTGCGATTGTAGAGGGCCAGCGTGTCGGCGCTCGGCTCAACGCCTAACTCCTCTCGGAGTATCTCTCGGCAGCTAGTAAATTGGCGGCGGGCGGCGTCCCGGTCACCCAGAGCCAGATAACAAGCCATGATTTGCTGGTGGGCGGTCTCGCTGGTTGGCTCGACGGTGAGCAGGGTTTGGGCTATCGCAATGGCCTGGCTGTATTCGCCGTGAGCGCGTAATTCACGGGTTTGATGCAGCAAGGTTTCAAGATAGCGGGTGCGGTAATAGGCTCGCTCAGGGACAAGCCAGTCGTCATAAAAATCGATCAGCAGATCGCCTTGGTAGAGGGCGATGAGTGGCTGGATATGGGCTATTGAAGATGGAGACAGCATTGTTTCAAATTCGCGGATATCGACCCAAAGGGGGTAAGCAGGATTGAGCTGGACGGTTTGGCGGTCGGCCAGGAGCAGTTCGGGGTGGATGAGCCGGCGCAAGGCCGGCAGCGCGTTGCGCAGCGAGGCCCGTGCCTGGGCGTCGGTGGTCTCGCCCCAAAAGAGGGCGGCCAGCTTTTCGCGGGAATGCGGTTGGGGGTGCAGGGCCAGATAGGCCAGCAGCGCGTCCACTTTGCGGGTTGGCAGGCGAATGGGCTGGCGTTCGCTTTCCAGGCGAAACGATCCAAAAAGATAGAGACGGAATGAGGGCGCATCATCATCGAAATTCATGCGCTCAATCCCGACTCGATGGGTAAAACTCAAAGAATTCCTGACGGCTCATTGGCCTTAGCATTGGGCTGGAGGGTATAACCAGCGGCAGCAAGCCGATTAGCAATAGCTCGATGCTCATAGTTGTTACACCTTTTCTGATTCGCCTCTATCAAATTTAGTTGGGGCAAAATTATACCACACTTTGCTAAAAACCCCGCCCGCGGGTTCTCGTCATCTATCTTGGCATGGTAAAATTGTAAGTACTACCCCCACGGCGGGAGCATCTCACGTCAAGGGGAAATTGTGAACGTAGTTATGCTGGCGAGGAGAATTTATGTTTTTTGGAAAGCAGAGCAACGTTATAGCGGCGTCGATAGGGGTATTGGCCATCGTCTTATTAACCGCCTGCGGCAGTGAGACCACGCCGGCTTCGTCACCGCCGGTGGCCGCGACAGCGCCGGAGCCTACGCCGACGGATGTAGCCGCCATCGAGGAGCCAATCGCTGCCCCACTGCCTGATGGGCCGACCGCCTCGCCCCTTCCCGCCGAACCGACCGCCACGAACACCGTAGCGGCGGAATCACCGGTAACCGACACTGTCGCTCCGGAGCCGACCACTGCCGACGTGATAGAGACTGAAGAAAGCGCCCCCGTGGCCGCCGTCCCGACGGCCGTCCTCGAACCGCTGCCCGGCGATATCAGCTTGCCGTCGGGATTCAACATCGGCATCTACGCCGGGAATGTGCCGAATGCCCGGTCGATGGCGCTCAGTCCCAACGGAACGCTCTTCGTGGGGACGCGGCAGGCGGGTAATCTGTATGCCATTTTAGATACGAACCAGGATTACCAGGCTGACGAGGTGATTACCTTGCAGCAGGGTATGAATTCGCCGAACGGTGTGGCCTTCCGTGACGGCGCGCTCTACGTGGCCGAGATTGACCGCGTTTTGCGCTACGACAACATCGAAGCCAACTTGCCGAACCTGCCCGAACCGGTGGTTATCAACGACGACTACCCCAGCGACGGCCATCACGGCTGGAAGTTCATCCGCTTTGGGCCGGACGGGCGGTTGTATGTGCCGGTCGGCGCGCCGTGCAATGTGTGCGAAACCGAAGGCACGCCCTACGGCAAAATCACCAGCATCGCGGCGGACGGCTCCGATTTGCAGGTCTATGCCGAGGGGGTGCGCAACTCCGTCGGTTTCGATTGGCATCCGACCACGGGCGAACTGTGGTTTACCGACAACGGCCGGGATATGCTCGGCGATGATGTCCCACCGGATGAATTGAACTACGCGCCGGCGGCGGGTCTACATTTTGGGTTTCCCTACTGCCACGGTGGGACCATTATCGACCCAGATTTTGGCGATGGGCGCTCGTGTGATGAATTCACTCCGCCGGCCCAGCAGCTTGGGCCGCATGTCGCGTCACTGGGCATGCGCTTCTATACCGGATCGATGTTTCCCGCCGACTATCAAAACCAAATCTTGATCGCCGAACACGGTTCATGGAACCGCAGCCAGCCGATTGGCTACCGGCTGAGTGTGGTCCGGCTGGAAGGTAACGAGGCGGTCAGCTACGATACGTTTGCCGAGGGGTGGCTGCAAGCTAACGGTCAAGCCTGGGGCCGTCCGGTCGATATCCAGCAGATGCCGGACGGCTCGTTGCTGGTGTCGGATGATACGGCCGGCGCGATTTACCGGATTTGGTATGAACAGCCTGAATAACCTAAATCAGGTGACAGTCACTTGATAAGTGACTGTCACCTTTAGACTGCGCAAGTCCTATAAAATTGACATCGCCCTCCAAGCTTATATACTCAAGCGACAAGTAGTGGTGTATTTTAAAAGCACTACGATGAAAGCCAGAGGAGTCGCGTATGCGCAAAGTTATCCTTACCGGCTTAGCTATTCTCGTTGCTCTTTCACTTATCGGCGGGTCACCGACGGTATCTCTGCAGCCAGCCTCTCAGCCGCAGCTGCGGCTGCATCGAGGTACGTTTGACGCTCAACAGGTTAACCCGCAAGCCGGTGCAGCGGCCTTGGCGGTCGCAGCGCCCGGTTCTTATACCATCATCCAACTGCATGGTCCCGTTACCGTAGCGGACCGCACCGCTCTCGAACAAACCGGCATAAAATTACTGGAATATTTACCCGACTACGCCTATTTGGTACAGGGAACGCCGGACCAGCTCGCAGCGGCGGCTCGTTTGCCGCAAGTGTACGCCCAAACTCCATTTACATTAGCCGATAAATTAGCCCCTTCCTTATTAAACGCCTTAGCTCGAGGTGCGACCGATTTGGGTCAAGTGCGCATGATTGGCTGGCCGAATGATCAGGGGGCGCTCTCGCTTGACCTTCAATCGATCGGCGCACCGCAACAAACTATCATTACTTCTTTGCAATTACTCCAAATGGCCAATTTAGAGTCGGTGCGCTGGATCGAACCGGTCACCGAACCCCGCATCTTCAACGACCGGGCCAGGTCGATTATGCAGGTTGATCCGGTTTGGCAAAATCAACACTTATTCGGGACAGGGCAAATTGTGGCAGTGGCTGACACCGGATTAGATACCGGTGATCTGTCCACGTTAAGCCCTGATTTCGAGGGCCGCATTGTAGCAACGCATGTGCTGTCAACAATAGTAACGACCTGGGGCGATGAACATGGACATGGCACTCATGTTGCCGGATCGGTCGCCGGGGCCGGGGTTCAATCCGGCGCGGATCCGGCCCAAAACGATTACGCCGGGTCGTTTGCCGGCGTGGCGCCCCAGGCCGGTTTGGTTATTCAAGCCTTCGACGCCCTACCCGATGGGGCTATTATCGGTCTGGACGCCGATTATTACCAACTGTTTGCCCAGGCTTATGCCGACGGTGCTAAAATTCATACCAATAGCTGGGGCGACCCCACCGGTCCCAGCAGCGATCCCGAAGCAGCTTATGGCGGCTACCCCTTTGGAGCGCAGCGAACCGACCAATTCGTGTGGGAACATCAAGATATGACCATCTTCTTTGCCGCCGGTAACTCGGCCGTGGATGGTACACCCATTGACTTGATACCGGGGTTACCCATTTGCCTCGACGGCGACGGCGTGGTCGATCCAGACTCGCTCTTTTTTCCGGGTACGTCTAAGAATGTCATTACCGTGGGGGCTACGGAAAGCGACCGCAATACGGGACCAATTGGTGGGTTACCCTGGTTTGCCTTAAGTCTTTGTTTTGGCACTGAGCCTATTGCGTTCGATCTCATTGCCAATAATATCGACGGAATGGCGGCCTTTTCGGCCCGGGGGCCAGCCGATGATGGCCGGGTCAAGCCCGATCTTGTGGCTCCGGGGACCAATATTGTTTCCAACCGCTCCCATGTGCCCGACGCATCAACGCTGTGGGGGGCGTATGAGTCAAATTCAAATTACGTTTATTCCGGCGGAACTTCGATGGCAACGCCGTTGGCCGCCGGGGCGGGGGTATTGGCCCGGCAGTGGCTGACCGGCCAGGGGCTGGCGAACCCGAGCGCGGCTGCCGTCAAAGCGACCTTGCTCAACACCACCCACAACATCGCCCCCGGTCAATATGGGACCGGGGCAAAGCAAGAGATCCCTTTTGATCAACCTAATTCTGTAGCCGGGTGGGGACGCATTGATCTCAATTTTATCGATGCGCCGCCGCCTTACACCTTTTGGCTAGATGACCATACCTCCGGCCTGACTACCGAAGCGGTCGTTGATTACAGCCACACCACTGCCCGTCCGCTCGAGGTCACCTCGAGCAGCCAACCGTTGCGAGTCATGCTAACCTGGACGGACCCGCCGGCTTCGCTCTCGGCGGCGGCTCAGTTAGTCAACGATTTAGACCTGGTCGTCACCGGCCCCAACGGCGAAACCTACTATGGCAATGACGCCGCCGATGGGGATCGGACTAACAACGTTGAAGGCGTGATCATTAGCGAGCCGGCCCTTGGCCGGTACGAGATTAGCGTCAACGCCTTCAATGTCCCTGTAGCTTCGCAGCCGTATGCCCTGGCCGTGGCCGGACCCTTAGGGGCGACAGATGAACCGGCGCTGACTGTCGTCAAAAGGGCCAGTGCGAGCACAGCTTCGGTCGGCCAAACCATAACCTACACCTATCACGTCACCAATACCGGCCCTGTCACTGTAACCGGTCTTTTTGGCAAAGACGACAAATTGGGTGATGTGACGTTTAGCCCAACCACGTTGGGCCTAACGACAAGCGCCACTGGGACGTTAACCTACACCGTCCAGGCCGGCGATCTACCCGGCCCTCTAGTCAACACGGTGACAGTGACGGCCTCGACCGCAACAGAACCCATTTCAACAACGACGGACACCGCCCAAGCCAGTGTGACCCTGATCGGCGATGCGCCCCCTGGCGATAAGAAAATTTATCTGCCGCTCATTTTTAGGACATCACCCTAGCGGCCTTATGCATATGAAAAGGTCCCATTCCCGTTTTTAACCAAGGCGCGAACGCGCTCAGCGCAGCGCCAGCGCGATGGCCTGTTCGGTGGTCATCGTCGCGCCTTTCGACCATTCCAGCTCGAAGGCCACCTGCCCGAGCCGGGCGCGTAGCCTGGCTAAAGCATGCTCACTATATTTCTGGGCTACCTGCTCGAGTGGCGCGCCAAGGAGCCCCCGCAAAGTAGCGGCTGTTGCCCAGAGTTGAACAGCTTGTTCGTAGCGTTCTTCGTTTTCGTTGACCTGGGCGAGCGATTCAAATGAGTAGGCATAGCCTCGGCGCAGGCCCAAGTGGTGGCGAATGCGCAGCGACTCGCATAGTAATTCCCTGGCGTTCGCATACTCCCCCATCATTTGAGCGGTTTCTCCCAGGTTATGCATGGCCAGCGCCACGCCGCGTCGGTAGCCCAGCGACTGATAGATATCCCGGCATTCGAGCAACGCCTGCCGACTGGCCGCATATTCGTGGATTTCCGACAAGTCCGCGCCCAGCAGGTTGAGGGCCGTGGCCAGTTCAAACGGGCTGTCCAGTTCGCGCCACAGCGCCACGCTCGAAAGGTCATACGGAATGGCCGCTTCAATTTCGTCTGTCGTATACGCAATATTGATCGCCAGTAACTGCT
>JAGRCC010000330.1:0-2103 GCA_020433785.1 Anaerolineae bacterium | reverse complement strand
CTCCCCCCGCTGATCGCCAAGCTGCTGAAACAACTGCTGCGCTTGCAGGGCGCACGGCAACCCATACTCAAAATCGGAGATCGCCGAGGACAACGCCGCCGCCGCCAACAGGGCTTGTCCTCGCCGAATCGAAACCGATCCCTCGCTTCCCTGCAAGGCACGTTGCAGCCAGCGGCGGCCTTCCTGGAAAAATCCGCCCAGCTCCCAAAATTTCAGGCTCGTGCCCAACTGTGCCACCAAGGCCAGCGCCTGCTCGCGATCGTGTACCAGCAGCCACTCGAACGCGCGTCGCAGGTTATCGTGGTCGGCCTGGACGGTGCGCAGTCGTTCGGACAGCGTCTGCCCGGCCCGATTCTCGACCGCTCGATAGACGAGCTGCCCATAGTAACGGGCATGCCGTTCCAGGGCATCGGCCTCCGCATCGCTGCCCCGTAATTGCTCCTGCGCAAATTGGCGGATAGTCTCGTGCATGCTGTAGTGCCGGCGCTCGGCATCAGCCCCAAAGATCACCAGCGAGTGGTCGACCAGCTCGGCCAGAACCTCGGCGCATGGCTCCCCCGGCGCGACCGCTTCGGCGGCTTCGAGGGTCCACCCACCGGCAAAGACGGCTAAACGGCGCAAGACCGAACGCGCAGGATGGCTTAAGAGACCGTAGGACCAGTCAATCAGGGTTTGCAAGGTGCGCTGACGCGGTATGGTTTCGACCGCTCGCTTATTCAGCCAGGCGAAGCGTTGATCGAGCCGCTCGGCGATGGCTTCGATGGGCAGGGCGCGAGCTTGCGCGGCAGCGATTTCGATGGCCAAGGGGATGCCGTCAAGCTGCTGGCAGATTCGAGCAACTGCCAGAACATTAGCGTCGGTCAGCGTGAAATGCAGCAGCGCTTGCGCCGCGCGGTTGGTAAACAGCTGAATCGAGTCAAAGTGCAGCGAGTCCGCAACGGTAAGGTGTTCCGGGCCGGTGACGGTGGGCGTGGCAAAAGGTTCCAGCCGGACCACGTGCTCCTCGGCCAGGTGCAGTGGGATGCGGCTTGTGGCCAATACCGTCAGCCCCTCGGCCCCGCGGCAGAGCGTTTGGACCAGGCCCGCGCACGCTTTCACCAGATGTTCGCAATTGTCCAGCACCAGGAGCACGGTCTTATCGCGCAGGTAATCCACAATGACGCCGATGGACGAGCGACCGGAATTGGTTGGCAAATACAGCGCCGCCGCGACCGCATCGTCCACAGCGCTTCCATCGGCCACGCCCGTCAATTCAACAAAGCAGATGTCAAAGGCGAAAACGCCGGCCATGCGGTGGGCCACCTCGATCGCCAGGCGCGTCTTGCCAACGCCGCCGGGGC
The DNA here is from genome assembly GCA_020433785.1 of Anaerolineae bacterium. The sequence goes on along the minus strand of JAGRCC010000330.1, from coordinate 763 downwards.
CGGCCACGGTTACCAGTCTGACCGTTCGGCGCGACAGCAGATCGACCAGGCGCGCGGATTCCGGCTGGCGGCCAAAAAAGCGCGTCAGAACAGGCGGTAGGGCCGCCTGCGTCGAAGGCGACTCGAGCGGCGCGAGGGCGCGGATTTGTTCGGCCAGCGTCATGGTTTCTACGGCCGGGGCCAGGCCCAACTCGGTGGCCAGCACGCGGCGGCAGGTTTCGTAGGCATCCAGGGCGGCGCTGCGCTGATCGGCGCGGGCCAGCACCCGCATCAATTGCCGATAGGCGGCTTCGCTCAGCGGGTCGTATTCAAGCCAACGGCGGATGGCGCGTTCGGCTTCGGCCAGGTGGCCGGCGTGTTCGTGAAACGCCGCCAGTTGTTCCAACGCCGACGTCACCTGCACGTGGACGTGTTCGCGCTGCATCAGGAGCCAGTCATCGAACTGCAAGCAGTTGCTGAGCGAGAATTCGTCCAAAAAGTCGCCGCGCACCAAATCGAGTGCCTGGGTCAGCCGGGCGGCGCATTCCGAACAATCTTGTGGGTTAGGGTGCGGATGGCGGCGGCAGGCCTCCAGCAAGGCGCGAAAGCGGGCCACATCCAGGTCGTGATCGCTGAGCGGGTTGAAGCCCAAGGCGAGCCGATCGCCGATCAGGTAGGGTTGCTCGTCGGCATCGTTCGTACCCAGCGCTTTTTGAAGCTTGGCCCAGGTGACGCGGAGATTGTTTTGCGCTGCCGCCGTCGGCAGGTCGGGCCACAGCAAGCC
>JAGRCC010000329.1 GCA_020433785.1 Anaerolineae bacterium | reverse complement strand
GTTGCCGTCAAACCGTTTGTGGTTCGCCAAGCGATGCTGATCACGACCGGCAGCGAGGTGGCTCGCGACAAGGTGGCCGGCAGCTTTACCGGTCCGCTGCGAGAACGATTAGCCGAGTTCGGGACCACGTTAATTGAGGGCCCTTATGTGGCCGAGGACGAACAGGCCATCAGCCAGGCTATCCGCGCGGCTCTAGACAGCGCGATCGAGATGATTTTGATTGCCGGTGAAACGTCGATCATGGATACGGACGATATCACCCCGCGAGCCATCAAGGCCGTGGGCGGCGAAATTATTCACCACGGCGTGCCGGTCGAGCCGGGCAACCTCTTCATGCTGGCCTATCACGGCGATATTCCGGTGGTCGGTGCGCCCGGCTGCGCCCGCAGCAAGAGCTACAATGTCATCGACATGGTGCTGCCCCGGCTGGTGGCCGGAGAACGGCTGGCCCGGCACGATTTAGTGCAATTGGGGCATGGGGGCTATTTAAAGTAGCGATGGATTTACTGGCTGTTTCATTTTCTCAAAAATCGATTTTCTTTCTGTTGCTGTTGATGGCTATCGGACTGGCCACAGCCTGCCAGCCCCAGCCCAAACAAGTATCGATTGAAGCCGATGGAACCACCAAGCGCATCACCACCGAAGTGACCACCGTGCGGGATGCCCTCGACGAGGCTAAGATCGAACTCGGCCCGCTTGATCGGGTGAACCCCGACCTCTATACCGAGTTAAAGCCCGGCATGACGATTAAAGTCGTGCGCGTGACCGAGAAAATTGAACGCGAACGAGCGGTACTCTCTTTTGAGCGCCAGACCGTGGTCAACGAGGCGCTGCCCAAAGGCGAGAGCCGGCTGGCCCAATTAGGCGTCAACGGTGAAGAAGAGATCTCAACCCGCATCGTGTTTGAAGATGGGCAGGAGGTCAACCGGACGGAGATTTCCCGAGAAGTGACGGTGCTGCCGGTTCCCGAAATACTGATCGTCGGCCCGCAAGACAGTTTGCCGTCAGTGCCGGTGGCGGGAACGATGGCCTACATGGCCAACAATAACGCCTGGCTGGTTCGCAGCAGCAGCGGCAGCCGCCGGGCCTTGACCACCGACGGCAACCTCGACGGCCGGGTTTTTAGCCTGTCGCCGGATGGCCGGCAGCTGCTCTACACCACCGCGCTGACCAATGAGATTGACCTGCCGCTCAACGAGTTGTGGCTGGCCTCGACGACCATCGTCGGCGAGAAACCGATCACCGTAGGGGTGCAGGGCGTGTTGCAGGCCGAATGGTCACCGGTACTGACCGATTCGCGCCTCATCTACAGCACCGCCGAGCGCACAGCTAACCCGCCCGGCTGGCGCGCCAATAACGACCTGTGGCTGCTCACTCCACCTAATCCAACCGAAAGGCGAAACCAACGGGATGAGTCGCTGCCGGAGCCGGAGGCGATCTTGCCCGCCAACACGCAGGGATTGTACCCCTGGTGGGGCACCACTTTTGCCTGGTCACCCGACGGCGCGAAGCTGGCGTATGCTCGGGCCGATCAGATTGGGGTGATCGATATTGAAGCGGCAGGCGAGGCAACCGTCACGCCGCTGCTCGATTTCCCGCCGCTGGAAACCTTTAGCGATTGGGTGTGGGTGCCGGGCATCAGTTGGTCGCCGGATGGACAGTTTATCGCGGCGACTATCCACGGACCGCCCGTGGCTTCGGAGCCGGCTGAGGAAAGCCAGGTGTTCGATTTATGGCTGTTGAACATCGATGGGGCGATCTCGGCCAAAATTGCCGATCGGGTCGGGATGTGGGCCAACCCGGCCTGGAGCGAAGCCGGCCTGGCCTTTGGCGAGGCGCTAACGCCGCTGCAATCGGTTAACAGCCGCTACCGGATTGTGCTGGTTGATCGAGACGGCAGCAACCGCCATCAACTGTTTCCGTTTAGCGAAGAGGTGGGCGTCCAGTTACCGGAGCTGGTTTGGTCGCCGGATCAAGAGGAACTGCTGTTCACCTACAATGGGAATCTGTATACGGTCAACCGCCAGGGCGGGCTGCCCAAACAAATTACAACCGACGGGCAAACCAGCCATCCGCGCTGGGCGCTCGATCAGCCGGTGGTATTGACCGGCACGGTTTCGATTACGGGAACCCAGTCGCTAACAGCCAGCCAAAGTATCACCGGCAGCGTCGAGATCACCCCAACCGGCACGTTCACGACCACCCCGACCATCATCACGACCCCAACTCGCACCTTGACGCCAACGACCTCGCCCACGGCGACATCATCACCCACAAGTGGAGCTGCCACTCGAACCCCAACGCCGTCACCAACCCAAACACGCACCCCAACGCCCACTCGGCCTGGCAGCACACGGACGGCGACGATAACACCGTCCGCTTCCCCACCATCATCTGCCACCCCTGAACTAATCACGCCGACACTAACAATTACGCCGTCGAGTGGCTAGCCACAACCAAAAATATCTCACCACAAAGAACACGAAGAAAATACAAAGACCTCAAAGATGGCGCAGGGTTTAATGAGCTTTTCTTTGAGGTCTTTGTGGTAAAGTTACCCCGATTCAATTATGGCTACAACCACGTGACAGCCGTGATAGAAGTGACGGTTTCAGCCGGTGGGTGTTTTTAACTACCCGGTAAATCCTCACACGCTATACCGTCGCGATCCGGGTCTAACCCATAAACATCAAGCACCGGCCCGGCATTTTCCTCATAAAACTCCTGAGCCGCCGGCTGAGTGTCAAAATCGTCGCAACTGTAGTCATCCGGCGAGAAGGTCATCGGATCAACGTTGGGCGCGCCAGCAAGTGGATCGGGCGCGCGCTTCTGCCAATCGACCACCTTGATATTGATAGCCCCACTGCTCAAACAAGGGTCGGGTAGACATTCGCCATTGCTGTTGTTGTTGCCGCTGTTGCTGTTACTACTGTTGTTGTTACTGCTATTATTGTTATTACTGTTGTTATTGTTGCTGTTGTTATTATTGCTGCTATTGTTGTTATTACTGTTGTTATTGTTGCTGTTACTATTATTGTTGCTGTTACCATTATCATTGCATTGAGGTGGATTATTCGCAAAAATGGGATCCGTCTCGAACAAGAAAGTTTCACTGAGCTGCTGACCGCTATCCACTACAAAGGCGTACCAGGTATGGGTAATAACGGCTTGGGATCGATTCGTGCCGGGTAATAGTAAGGCATCAAAACGACCATTGGCGTCGGTGGTGACCAGGAAACGGCTGTCTGAGACGCCATATTCACCGTATTGAACGTTGACTCCCCCCAAAGGCAGCCCCTCCGGATCATTAACCATACCCCATAAGCCCAGATCGGCGCAGTTGTTCATCCCGGAATGAGATAGTACGAAGAACGGGTACGGGGTGGGAGTAAAGGTGGCCGTTGGGGTACCGGTCGGCGGCACCGGGGTAAACGTTCGAGTGGGGGTGGCGGTATCGGTAGCGGTGGAGGTGCGGGTGGGGGTGGGCGTACGGGTTTCAGTGGTCGTTTTGGTGGGGGCCGGCGTAAAGGTGGAGGTAGGGGTCCAGGTCGGCGGATAGGTTGACACGGGAATTTCCGTCGGCGCCGCTGTGGGTAAACTGGCGATACGCGCAGCGGCGTTGGCCGTGGCCCGCGCCGGACTAAGTGGGTTAAACGGGAGATTAGGTGCAAGATAGAGGGTGACAAAGCAGACCAGGGTCAATAAGATCAAACCCACAATCAAGGCGATCAAAATTATGATCAAGCGACCGTTCATGAAGCTGCTCCTTTTGGG
>JAGRCC010000028.1 GCA_020433785.1 Anaerolineae bacterium | reverse complement strand
ATTGGCCCAGCGCCACGCTAGAAGCTTCTGGTGGAGCGGTGGGGTTGCCCCATGGCCAAATGGGTAATTCTGAGGTGGGCCACATGAATTTAGGGGCCGGCCGGATTGTACCGCAGGATTTAACTTACATCAACAACCTCATCGCCGATGGGGAATTCGATGATAACCAAGCCCTCAACGCAGCGATTCAGCACGCTAAAGACAACGACAGCGCGCTTCATTTAATTGGCCTGTTGTCAGACGGTGGTGTTCACAGCCATCAAAATCATCTGTATGCTCTGCTCAAATTAGCCAAGCTTAAAGGGTTGGAAAAAGTGTTTGTCCATGCCCTGATGGATGGCCGCGATACGCCTCCTCGTGGTGGGGAAGAATATTTGCAGCAGCTCGAAGAGCAGATCAAACGCATTGGTTGTGGCACGATTGCGTCTGTTGCCGGCCGCTACTACTCGATGGATCGGGACAAACGCTGGGAGCGCATTAAACTCGGGTATGATGCGGCCGTGAACGGCGAGGGTAAAACCGCTAAGAGCGCCGCCGAAGCCATCCAAAATTCCTACAATGAGGATGTCGGCGACGAATTTGTCATACCCGTCGTAATTGTTGATGATAGCGGTCAGCCCAAAGCCACCATTAATGACAACGACGCCATCATCTTTTTCAATTTCCGGGCCGACCGGGCCCGGCAGATAACCCAGGCACTGATCGAGCCGGATTTCAGTGGTTTTGAGCGAAAACCGCTTGAGGGGGTGAAGTTATTCTCATTCATGCATTACTACGACGGCCAGAACGCCGACTTTGCTTTTGAAATACCGGAGCCGAACAACGGCCTGGCCGAAACGCTGTCTAAATTGGGCAAGAAGCAGTTCCACTCGGCGGAAACGGAAAAATACGCCCACGTCACCTACTTTTTCAACGGCGGGCGCGAACAACCGTTTGAAAACGAAGACCGGGAATTGGTTCCATCGCCGAAGGTGCCGACCTACGACTTGCAGCCGGAGATGAGCGCTCACGGCATCAAAGATGTGGTCGTCAAAGCCGTCGAGACAGGCCAGTATGATTTTATTCTGGTCAATTTTGCCAATCCCGATATGGTGGGCCATACCGGCTTTTTGGATAAAGCCATTATCGCGGTGGAAACGGTCGATGAGTGTGTCCGACAAGTCGTCGAAGCGACCGTCCGCGCCGGTGGAGTGGCTCTGGTCACCGCCGATCACGGCAACTCTGACCAGATGCTCGATTACGATACGGGCAAGCCTCATACGGCTCACACGACCAACTTGGTCCCCTTTATTTATGTCGCCAGGGAGAAACCCGATTGGCGCTTTGCTAATGGCGTTTTGGGGAACGTTGCGCCCACAGTTTTGGACTTATTAGGGCTGGAGCAGCCCGATGAGATGACCTGCACTTCCATAATCCGGCGTTAATTCAGGGTCAGTCATTAAATCACTTCCACAATACTGAAGATGGAGATGGGGAGATAAGGCGAATTAGGAGATTCCTAAGGCCAATCTCTCCATCTCTAATCTCCAATCTCCGGCCGGATAGGCCATTGTCACTCCGGATTTTTTTCTTCCACAGGTAAGGTCACCACGAATTCGGTGAATTTCCCGACTTCGCTGTTTACCTCAATCTTCCCGTGATGCTCTTCGATAATTTTGTGGCTGATGCTCAAGCCCAAGCCGGTTCCTTTATCGGGCCGCTTGGTCGTAAAAAATGGGGTAAAAAGATTCTCGCGGTCTGACGGCGAAATACCAATACCTTCATCTCGAATTGAAACTTGAATGAATTGAGAGATATGATCGTCTTCCAGAAGTAGGGGGAACGAGGCTACCGCGATGAGATGAGCTTTGACGGTAATACGCTTGTCGGGGTGGGACTGACCGTCGGGGTACTTTTCCTTTAAGGCATCGATAGCGTTGTTAATTAAGTTGAGGAACACTTGCTGAATTTGCTGCGATCGGGCTCTCAGCGGCGGCAGGTCATCGGTCAGATAGAGATCAAGTTTGATGTTGTTTTCTTGAAGCGGTTGCTCGGCCAGCTTATGGACGGGCTGCCAAATATCCAGCAATGGGACCAGACTAAAACTGGTTTCACTGGGCCGGGAGAATTCAAGCAGGTTGCGCACAATTTGAGCAATGCGGTCGGCTTCGCCCATAATGACTTGCAACATACTGTAATCCGGCGAATTGTTGGCCGTATCTTCTTGCATCAGTTCGGCAAATTGGCGAATGGCAAAGATGGGGTTGTTAATCTCGTGGGCAATCCCGGCCGCTAGCTCGCCCAGGGAAGCCAGCTTGGCGCTTTGGAACATGTGGGCTTGCATGGCAATTTTTTCCGCCTCAGCCCGTTTTCGATCGGTAATATCGCGCAAAACGCCCTGGGTGGCCATATGGCCTTTGTAGGTGGGATAGGACACCGTCAATTCAACTTCTATCTCGTCGCCGTCCTTGTTGAGCGCCGTAAATTCATATACGGGTGAAACTTTTACGGTATCATTATTCGATCTGGCCGACTTCAAATCTTGATGATCGACGACCTGCCTTTGATTTTTGTGGGACAAAATGTTGGTAAAAGAAAAGCCCGGATTGTTGATCTCTTCCTGGGTGACGCCAAACAGTTCCTCAAATTTTCGATTGACAATTTCAAACTTGTTTCCGTAAATGAGATAAATGGCATCATTAGACTGCTCTATGAGCGTCCGATATTTTTCTTCGCTTTCTCTGGCCTCCATATAAAGGCGCGCCCGTTCCAAGGCAATGCTGACATACTCGCACAGCAGAGTCAACACGCGTAAATCGGCTCGCTCCAGCTTGGCTTGGCTGGCCACGTTGAGCGTCCCCACCACGGTATCTTGCTCCAGCAGCGGTACGCAAATTTCAGAGTTGATATTATCCAGATTAGCTGAAAATGTGTCGGTGGCCGCCTTTACGTTTTTGATCAAGATGGGTTTGCCTGTTTTGACGGCGTATCCGCACGAATTTTGCTCCAACGGCAGTTGGCTGGCTACTTGATCCGGTCCTACTTTGTGTTGCAGCACTAACTTGTTATTTTTGAGGAGATATAAGCCCACAATGGTGTGACCTAGCGTGGTAGCCACGGCTTCGACGACCGTTTTAATCAAGATAGGCCGGTCCAGTTCCCGCGCCACGGCAATGCGAATCTTATCTAAGAGCTGCGACTCCCTGGCTTTACGGGCCAATTTTTCTTCGGCCCGCGTTCGCTCGGCAATCTCCTGCTCCAACTGATGGAAAAGCCGCGCATTCTCCAGGGCGGTGGCCCCCTGTTGGGCGATAGCCTGGCACAATGCCATCTCATTCAAGGTGAAATCGTGCCGCCGCCGGCTTTCTGAGAGTTGAACCCAACCGATGACCAGCCCTTTTACGGTAAACGGCATCACCAGGATCGACAGGCCGCCGTACCGGGTCAGAAAGTTTCTTTCGGCCTGGGGCAGGCCCACCTCGTCGGCGTGAAAGATCATCACCTGTCCACGTTGAATCCACTGCCCAATCTGTCGAAAATCGCGCAGCAGATGATAGACCTGGCCCATTTCCGACTTTTTTTCCACGGCAGAGGCATCATCGGTAAAGTACTCGGCCAAAACGGTCGATCCGCCGGTCTCCGGCTGCCAATCAAAAATGCGCACGCTGGTCACATTAGCCGCCTTGGTCATTTGCGCCGCCAATTGATCCAACACCGTCGCCAGATTTAACGACGACGCAATTGCGGTGCGGGCCGCCAGCAAGGCCGATTGCTCATTGGCCCGCTGCTGAGAGTTCTCGAACCGGCGCGCATTTTTTATAGCCTGACCAATCGGCCGACTGAAAGTCATTAATCGATTTCTGACCCCAGGCGAAAAACTGCCGACAGCGTAATTTAGAAAGAGAGCAACGCCCACTAATTCATCTTGAGCGAACAGCGGCGTTCCCAAAGCACAACAAAATCGGGAGATTTCCGGGGTGCCGAAAGTTTGAAAATAGGGATCGACGGTGAGGTCTGAGATAACGATGGGGCGGCCCTGTTGAGCCACAATACCAGGTAGGCCAAAGCCAAAATCAAAAATGGGCAGTTCTTCAGCCACTGTGTCGGGTAAGCCGTGTCGAACGGCTAGACTAAGTTGAGGCAGTAGATCATCCACCAGCCAGATTTCGCTGTAAGCAAATCCTACCGCCTTCTCAATCTCTTGTAAGGCCGTCGTTAAAACGGTTTCTAATTTTAAGGAGCTGTGTACGGCTGAGGTCAAGCTCTGTATGGTCGTCAGTTCCTCCAACCGTTGGTCTCGTATCTGTGACGTTTGGCTGGGAACAGAGAGGTTGTCTTGATAGCCGGACAACTCTTGAGGATGGTTAGGCATATCGTTTACTTAGCCTTTAGGGCTTAGTCATTCGCTTCGTTAGAGTTGCAATGGGTTGGCAGGGAAAACCAAAAGGTAGACCCCTGCTCTAGGTGCGACTCGACGCCAATTTTGCCATGATGAGCGTCGATGATTTTTTTGGAAATCGCCAACCCCAAACCGCTCGATTTCTCACCCGCGGTTGGTTTGTTACTGATTTTAGTATGGCCAAAACTCTTGAACAAATGTTGAATTTCTTCGGTCTTGATGCCTGGTCCCTCATCTTTAACGCCGACCCAAATCTGCTCATCCGTGAGCTGACCGATAATTTTGATCTTTGAGTCGGTTCCGGAAAATTTGATGGCGTTATCAATAAAGTTGGAGATGACCTGACCGACCTTAATGGGATCGCATTGGCACACCAGCGGCGTTTCCGGCAAAAGCTCTTCCAACGTAATATTTTTTTTGCCGGCCATATAGGCGTAGTCGCCGCTAAATTTTTTGATCAGCCGACTCAAATCAACGGTTTCCGGTTTCAAATCGACCTGACCCAGTTGGATGCTGGTAATATCCAGCAGTCCATCGACAATTTTTAACATGCGGGCTCCACTATCATCGATGACTTGCAAAT
>JAGRCC010000328.1 GCA_020433785.1 Anaerolineae bacterium | reverse complement strand
TTCCTACCGTCGAAAAATCATTCCTACCACTTGAAAAATGACTCCTACCGGCTGAAAAACGATTCCTACCATCAAAAAACAGCCCCCACCATCTGAAAAATGACTCCTACCGCTAGAAAATGACTCCTCCCACTTGGAAAACGACCCCTACCATCAAAAAATGACTCCTACCACTTGGAAAGCGACTCCTACCGGCTGAAAAACGATTCCTACCGCTGAAAAATGAGTCCTACCATCAAAAAATGAGTCCTACCGCCGAAAAATGAGTCCTACCGACTGAAAAATGGTTCCTACCGCCAAAAAACGACTCCTAACGCCGAAAAATGAGTCCTACCGCCAAAAAATGACTCCTACCATCAAAAAATCGTTCCTACCACTGCCGGACCGTTTAATCGGGGGCTATGTTGATAATTGTTGTTCAGCCAGAAAGGGTCAGTACAATTGTCCCACTATTTTTAAGGAGCAAGGTTGTCATTATAGTAAAGTTATGATACCGTTAAGGTATGTTAATTTTGGAGTAAGCGATTAGTTACAAACCTTCAGCCGTCAGTTGACCACGTAAGATACCCTCTACCCCCCATCGTTGGCTCCCCGGCCCAAATTTTCGCCAAAATAGGACAAAGCGGATAGTTGATGGTGAAGCGCTGAAAGCTTACGCATTGGGTTTTTAAATACGATTAAGGAGCTCAACATGACAGCATCTTCACTTATTGATGAACAACTTTTTAACGCCCAATTAGCCATTAATAACGCTCTGGGGCAGCCGGATATTTTGGCCGATTTGAGCCGCTTTGGGTACGATGAGGCTAAAATCAACGCCGGTAAGGATCTGTTGACGCAGGCCGAAATTTTGGTCGAGCAGCAGCGGGTTGAGTATGGCGAGCAGTATCAGATCAGCGAGGATCTCAACCAGGCCTACCAAGCCGCCGATGAAGCCTATCGAATGACACTCAAGATCGCTCGGGTGGCCTTTAAGGGCAACATCAAAGCAGGGCAGTCTATGGATCTTAACGGCCGCCGCAAGCAAAGTATGGATGGCTGGGCCAAGCAAACCCAAACCTTCTACAATAATCTCCTCGCCGAACCAGATTTCATCGTCCGTATGGGCAACTTTGGTTACGACCAGTCCAAACTGGAAAGCGAGCGAGATGCAGTGGTGCAGGTGGTGCAACTGAAAGATCAACAAGAGGTTGAAAAGGGTGAAGCCCAACAGTTGACCAAGAACCGCGATGTCGCGCTCGATGCGCTGGATGAGTGGCTGAGCGATTTCAAAGAAGTTGCCGAAGTCGCGCTCATCGCCGCGCCGCAGCGGTTGGAAATGCTGGGGTTTGGGGTCATCGCCTAACGTATACACCCGCAAGAATTTAGAGAGCGCCGCAGATATCTGCGGCGCTTTTTGATTATCACGGGATAGTTTTTCCGCGTTTATCGGCGTAAATTGGCGTCCGGCCGTGACGGCGGTTAAGGGCAGGCCACAGGCCAGCCGTGGCCGCGGCGTAAACACCAATTGACCAGCCGGCCGGTGTGGAACCGGACGAACAGCGTCAACAAGATGCCGCTGGATACGGTGTAGAACGTGTGCAAAACCCAGATCGGCCCAAACGGCATGGTCGATACGTAGAGCCAGTAGATCAGATTACCGATGTTGATCAGCAGCACGTTCAGCCAACTGTAGGATTGGACATCGTGGGTGCGATACACTTTCCACAGCATAGGGATGTTACTGCCGGCAAAGATGACACTGGAGATAATGCCGGCGATGATGGTGTATTCTAGGTCCATTACGCACCTCCTTTCGATGCGGATGGGTTTAAGTTCATTGCTACTAAGGTCATGGAATCAAGACCTGACAGGTTTCCGAAGCTACCGTTGGGCGTAAGGTCTGTCCTAATCGACGCCTATTGACGCCTACCCAGGACTTGTAAAACCTGTCAGGTCTGGCTCGGTTGAAAACTTACTTACTCTGAAGTTTAACGACCAGCCGCTGAAGTTCGGCCAGCTTGGTTTGAAGTTCAGCAAATGATGCTTGTTGGTCGGGGGTGAAGACCCCGTTATGGCCATTGGCGGCCGGCTCGACCGGCGATTTGCTGTGGTATCGGCCGATTTCTTGATTGGATAATTTTGGTAAATACATTTTGGTGCCCCCGTTTTGAAAAATTAAAGTCGTTGTTGTTATTGATGACCTTACTATATCAATCAAACGCACCATTAACGTCAACAAAAATCGCTCCACAAAACGATCCACGCCTTAATTTGTTGGGCGGAGCATTACGGAATTTCAATCGTGGTTTCAATCGATTGGGTCTGGCCGGTTACGGCATGGGCGATGGCTTGCAGGGTATACGCACCGGAAGCGAGCTCATTGAGCGGCAGCCGGTTGCAGTCCGGCTCGCCGCCGCTGAAAGCGCAGTAAGCCGCATTCTGCTCATTGCGGCGGTAAACTATCTGGCCTTGATTGTTGCGGATGATCATCTCCACAAAATCGATGCCGTCGCCGTCGTTCGTGCCGAAGTTGGTGTCGTAAGCTGTCACCTGAAAAACGAGATCGGTCGTGACAACCTGATCGAGGCTGCCCAAGCCAAACTGCACCCACTCGATTTGAATTTCACTGTTACCGGTGTCCACTTCCGGCACATCCCGAAGGGCGAAGTCCCAGTTCCAAGTGGCGGGGTCGCTGTACAACGGTACAATCTCGATGACGGCCCGGTAGTTGGCGTTTTCCAGGGGCGGGCCGCCGGGCCAGCGGAAATTATTTTGGTCAAAGACAAAAACAGTGCAGTCCGGCTCGCCGCCACCGAAGGCGCAGTAGCGGGGATTCTGCTCGGTATGGGTATACACTTCTTCCCCATCGTTGTCCTGATTAATGATGGTAAAGTTAACCTGTCGGATGCCGTCGCCGTCGTTGGTGCCGATGGCCGGATCGTACGGCTCGACTAGGAAGACCAACCGCTGGCTAAATTCCGGCGGGGTGTCGGTGATTGAACCCGGCGGCGCATCGGGGATGACCACATAGCGGCCCTCGTTGCGATTAAAACGGCCGCGGATGTCTGGGTTGCCGCTGTCACCATCGACGGGCAGGATGTCGACGATGAGCCGGGTGGGAGTTGGTGAGACCGCCGCTACGGCTATGGTGGCCGTGGGGGGGACAGACGTTGCCGTTGGCCCAGGTGGGGTCACGGTGGCAAGATTAGCCGCCACGGTGTTAGTTGGAGCCGGAGACGTGATGGTGGGTGATGGGCTTGGCGAGGGTTCCGGGGCTTCGGCGGTGAGGGTGGCGAAGGCCGCCTTTTGCACAGCCACCTCGGTACCGACTAGATCGGGCGTTGGTCCGGCCGGCTCCGAACCGGAACAGCCCCCCAGCAGCAAAACAACCAGCATCAAAACGCCTGAGATGTGATTTTTGGGGGGGTTAGAAAACAATTCAATGAATCGCTGCCGCAATATTGCCATTATTCCTCTCCATTTAACTTTGCCAACGTTTCTGCTATATCCGCTCTAATCGGTACACATTTAGCCTCGATCACCTGCCTGATGAGTGTTTCGTCAAAAGGGGCTTGCTTTTTTTGGTTGATACACTGGACAAAGGCATCGTCAGCCTTCTTATATAGGTCAATACTACTTGTTTTGTCTCCACGGTTGTTGAGAATATCGGCCTGCTGAGCGTAGGTTATGGCCAGGGTTAGATAAGCCTGACCCAGATATCGATATTGATCGGTGGCCTGAAGATGCTCAAGGGTGGCTTCAAGTTCCTGGATGGCCAGGTCGAACCAGCGGGTCGCCTCGTCATCCTCGTGACGCTCAAAATAGGGTTCACCCTTGAGCCGGTAAGCCTGACCCAGCCCTAACTGCGCCGCCGTTCTAAGGGCCGGCGATAGCGTGGCATCATCCATGGCGGTTTGATAATGGGTGATCGCCTGATCGATGTCCCCCGTCTCCAAACGCTGGGTGGTCGTGATGGCCTGCGCCCGAAACAGATACACACTGCCCAATCCAATATGGGCCCGGTTATAGCCGGCCTCTAAGGCCGCCTGGAAGTTATCAAAAGCGACGGCATCCTGTTTTAAAAACAAGGCCGAACGCCCGGCAAAGTAGTTAAAAATCGGTTCCGCGCCGGTTTCGTCCAAATCCAGCGTATCGAGCGCCGTTTGAAAAATATCGAGCGCATCGCGATGAAACCCGCTCAAGTCGTACATCAATCCCAACGTAAACCGCGACAGGGCAACAGCCCGATTGTTCAACTTCTTGTTGAGACTAAGCGCCGCCAGGTCGCCGCCGTTCAAGCCGTCGCTTATCTCAATTGGAGCGCCAAACTCATCGCCGCCGACAATGCCATCGGCTTCGCCTTTCAGTGAGGCGACGTAGAATTCGGGGACAAAGCGGGTGGGATCATCGAGCAGGTCTAAATTGCCATAGATGACCATCGCCGCATCGGTTTCTTGGGCCAGTTGGGCGGCTTCATTCTCCGTGCCGATCAGACCGATTTTCCGCCTACCGGGCAGCGGCTGCAAGCGGTCGTGCCACACGACCGGTTTAAAGTCCTGGCGTACGTTCAGCGGTAGATTCTCAAACTCAAGCTGCAAACTTTCAAAAATTCGCTCGCTGATCTGCCGGCCTTCGTTTGAAGGCATAGGCTGACCATTGGCGTCAATTTGGCCGATGTCGGCCACCAGGACATCGAACAGACTGTTTTGGGGCGGGGTGGGTGTGGGCGCCGCTGCCGGGGAGAAGGTCCGATAGGAGACAAACCCCAGGATCGCCACCAAAGTAACCATACCGATGACCAGCGGCAGCAGGGGGATATTTAGCGTGCCGATTTGCAGCACATTCTTTTTATCACCGAGAACTTTATCCCCGACAATTTTGTCGCCCGCAATCTTATCCCCGGTGATCTTGTCACCCATCACTTTGTCGCCAGCAATCGCGTCGCCGGTCTGACGTTCCGTGACGTGGTCCGGCGGTGGCCAGTCGGTGTCGAGGGGCGTTTCGCCGGCCACCAACTTGGCCACGTAGTTGGCCAGCGCGGCCAGCGTCTCATCAACGGGGCTGTCGGGGCCGCGCCAAATCGGCTTGACCCGCTCCGGGTGGCTAACCAGCCGGGCCAGCCAATCGACGCGCTGCCAGGCGCAGGCTTTGGCGATGACCGGCACGATGACCAAGCCGGCCTCCTCGCGGCGGTGAAGGAGTGCCGGCACCTCTTCGTCAAGAATGAAATCGGAGTTGAGGAAGTTAGCTGTGACCAGCAGCAGGGCCACTTTGGCCTGATCGATGGTACTAGCAATTTCCGCTTGCCATTCCGCCCCCGCACCAATCTGATCGGCGCTCCAAACCTCAACCAGCCCGGCCCGGCCTAGTACGTCCAGGTGGGACAGGAGTTGATCTTTGAGCGCTTCGTCGGCGGGGCTGTAGCTGATAAAAACAAGCGGCTTAGCCACAGTTTCTCCTTAATTGGTTATGGTTGATTGGGTGTATTTATCAGTAGGTAATTGGCACTTTTACTCAATATGGAGAGGTTGCATGGCAAACCACGCAACGCCTAACCCCATAAGCACCAGCCACCTAAATCGTTATGAATGGGTTAAGATAATGTAGCACAAGTAGGGGTATTATGACAAGCGCGTTTGATAAATTTGATTTTGTTGGCCGCCTGAAAAGATAGTTCTTTAGATCGATAGTACCACCTGAAAAGATACACCTTCGGATCGATGTGGGAAATAGGGAATCTGCATATATTGTAGGAAATATGATATAGCTGCCCAGTGATGGGTAGCCATAAAGAAACAACGTACAAAGTAGTATTAGTCCGAGAAAGGGGACACTTTAATCCATGAACACGGCACAACGTATTGGCTTTTTTGGGGGTCCATTGGTTTTTGCCGCAATCTTGCTTTATCCGGTAATGTTCGCCCTGCCGGAAGGCATGACACCGGAAATGATTAGTCTTTTAGCTGTAATTAGTTTGATGGCTATCTGGTGGGTCACCGAGGCCATTCCTATTCCCGCAACCGCCTTGCTCCCTATCGCCCTGTTTCCTCTATTAGGAATTATGAAGTCTGCTGAATCAACCACACCGTATGCTAACCACTTAATTTACCTGTTCATCGGTGGCTTCTTCCTGGCCGTGGCCATGGAAAAATGGAATTTACACAAACGCATTGCCTTGCACACAATTCGCATCATCGGCACCGGTCCCACTCGCGTTATTTTGGGGTTTATGATTGCGACCGCTTTTCTGTCGATGTGGGTCAGCAATACCGCTACCGCGATGATGATGATGCCGGTTGGCATGGCCGTCATCACCCAGGTGGTCAGTGTGCTCAAGGACGAAGGGGTGGAAGTTAATCCCAACAAGTTCAACTTTGGCACCGCGCTGATGTTAGGGATTGCCTACGCCGCCTCGATCGGTGGGGTTGGCACCATTATCGGCACACCGCCGAACACCGTGTTGGTCGGGGTTATCGAATCGCAGTATGGCCAAACCATTAGTTTCGC
>JAGRCC010000327.1 GCA_020433785.1 Anaerolineae bacterium | reverse complement strand
ATTAAGTGCCAGTCACCTCGTCTGCTGAGTAAATACGATGGGAAAACTATAGAAATTACTATGCCAACTACACCAACCGCACCACCTCGTACCGACGGTCGTTTGACCTTACAGTTCGCACTTAGCCCGACAACCGGGCAGACCCAGTTGCGGGTGGCGGCGCAGACGCCGCCGCTGCGGGTGGTGCGCGGGTTTAATCAGCCCGATGGCGCGGCGATGGCGCATCTGCATAACGTGTCCGGCGGGGTGTTGGGCGGCGATGCTCTGACCGTGACGGCCACGGTCGGCCCCGGCGCTCGGGCGCAGTTAACCACGCCCGGCGCGACCCGCGTTTACCGCCATCGCTCCGGCCGGCCCGACGCGGTGCAGATTAACGATTTCACGGTCGAAGCCGGGGGGCTGTTGGAATACCTGCCCGATCCGCTGATCCCGTTTGCCGCATCGCGCTATCGCCAGGTCACCCGAATTGAGTTGGCCGACGACGCCGGTCTGTTTTGGTGGGAGATCGTCGCGCCCGGCCGCGAGACTCGCGACGAGTTGTTTGCTTACGAGCAGCTAGACATGACGGTCGATATCACCGCCGGCGGCCGGCCCATCGCCATCGAGCGGCTGCGCCTCGAACCGGGTACCCGGCCGGTGACCTCGACGGTGCGCTTAGGGGCTTATCGCTACTTTAGCACTTTCTATATTTGTCGAGCTGGTCAGCCGGACACCGTATGGAGCGAGCTGGAACAGGAGCTGGCGGCCCTGACGTCATCGGCCCGGTTGGGTCAGGCCACGACCTGGGCCGTCAGCACCCTGCCCCGCGACGGGCTGGTGATGCGCGGTTTGGGCTGTACCGGGCGCGCCCTGCAAACCACGCTCATCGAACTATGGCAGGTCGCCAAAACCCGGCTGTACAACGCCACGGCTATTTTGCCGCGAAAATTATACTAACCTCAATTTGGAAATGGATGTACTTCATGCCATTTCGCAGCGCCAGCGGAGAAAGCCCTATGGCCATACAATGATAAGCGATCTGGCTGGGAACATTTGAAGCGACAACGTCCATTTTTCCCAGCAAAGGCATCATTTATAGGAATGTCTGAGGGATTTCTCCGCCTTCGGCTACGAAATGACATGCGAAGTAGGCGTTTTTTCCCTTAATGCCTACTACCTACCCCCTACTCCCCGCCGTAAAGTCCCGGCAGCCACTGAAGTAAAGCGACAAGGCTACACTCCAATCGCATTTGACAAAGACCCGCAGGTATGATATTCTGTCTCAAAATGCTGACTTTTTAGATGTGACCAGTGCCTCAGCGACGAGTCATAACAGCCAGTTAACGTTATGACCTGTCGCCGAGGCATTTTTTATGCCAATAGACGTTAAATCTTTTTAACTTGACCTACAATTATTCAGCCGATAAGGTGACTGGCACTTAATCTCGGTAATCGCAGCCTTGTATTTCATTCAATGGTCTCGATTTGAGCAAAAGTGCCAGTCAGTCACCTGAATAATTAACTTGACCACATATTTGGGCAGCCGCGACGCTCTCACCTGTGATCTTACTTCAAGATGCACAGCTGGGGGCGTTTTTGTTTATTTATCAATGGCAAAAATTTTACGGGAAGGAGAGAGATGATGAAGATTAGCCTGCCCCCTTAACCTCGACGACCTTCACATTTCCTGATAGGAATTTCAATATATAAATTTAAATAGATGTCAATTTAAAGGAAAAGGAGATACCGCAAGCGCGGTACCTCCCCGATGTCGACAAAACGCTCGGATATAACCAGGCCCGCCAAGACCCACGGTTTGTCCGAAACCGTCCTGCCTTTTTTAATTATACCATAGCGCCCGACAGATCGCCATGCCATTTGAGCGGTGATCTAAAGGCGTCACGGAGGTTAAAAGGTCAGGACAACTTTCGCACAGTTAATTATTGAGGAGAAGATAATGACAAAGAAAGTTGGTCCTTTTTTAACGATTACCCTGCTGTTGTTGATGTTTATCCTGGGCGCTTGTGGCGCTCCGGCCCCCGAACCGGCCAAGGAAGAACCGGCCGCTGAAGAAGCCGCCGAGGCCACCGCCGAACCGACCGCCGAGGAAGCCGAAGCGACTGAAGCAGAAGCCCCGGCCGAAGAAGTGGCCGAAGCGGAAGAAGGCCCGATCAAAGTCGGGATCCTGCATTCATTGAGCGGGACGATGGCGATTAGTGAAGTATCGGTTAAAGATGCCACGCTGATGGCGATTGAAGAGATCAACGCCGCTGGTGGGGTGATGGGCCGCCAGATCGAGCCTATCATCGAAGACGGCGCGAGCGATTGGCCGACCTTCGCCGAGAAAGCGCGCAAGCTAATCCAAGAAGACGAAGTGGCCGTGGTATTCGGCTGCTGGACCAGCGCCAGCCGCAAAGCGGTGCTACCGGTCTTTGAAGACCTGAACGGGCTGCTGTTCTACCCGGTTCAATATGAAGGGCTGGA
>JAGRCC010000326.1 GCA_020433785.1 Anaerolineae bacterium | reverse complement strand
TCAACGCTAAAACCGGCTTCAACGCGCAGCCGCTCGATCTCGCGCGCCACCTCAGGCACCATAGGCGTCATTAACGTGAGGACAAAGACGCCATCTAAATCGACCAGGTTAAAAATGTCTCCCGTTTTGATGTTATATTTGGCCCGCAGGTCAGCCGGCAGGGTAAGCGTGCCTCGCTGCCGGACTTGAATGGTTGCACTCATATAAACTCCGTCAGAATTTCTGCTATTTCTGATTTTCTGAATAGCTCCATTGTAACACACTTACCGAAAAAAACAAGAGGCAAAATTAGCTGCCGTTCTTCAACTCTTCCCGGCCAATGATGCCATCGGTCATATGAATGACCCGATCGGCAAAATCGGCCATGCGTGGATCGTGGGTCACATAGATGACGGTCTTGCCCTGTTCTTGGTTTAGGCTGCGTACCAGATGCATAACCTCAAACCCGGTTTTCGAGTCGAGATCGCCGGTCATCTCATCGCCGATCAGGATGGGCGGGTCATTGGCCAGCGCGCGGGCGATGGCCACCCGCTGCTGCTGGCCACCGGAAAGTTCGCTGGGGTAGTGATCCATGCGGTCACCGAGTCCTACCTGTTCCAGCAGGTATTCCGCCCGCTCTCGACGCGCGCGCCGGCGCAGTTTGCCAGCCAAAACCATCGGCGCTTCGATATTTTCCAGCGCGGTGAAGTTGCTGAGCAGATTGAACGTTTGAAAGACAAAGCCCAACTTTTGCAGCCGCAGCCGGGCCAGCTGCTCCTCCTTCATCGAGACCACATCGGCCCCGTCGATGGCAATGTGGCCCCGGCTCGGTTCATCGAGGCCGCCCAGCAGGTTGAGCAGCGTGGTTTTGCCGGAGCCGCTGGGTCCCATCAGGCACAGCATTTCGCCGCGCTGCACGTCGATGGATACGCCGCGTAGGGCCGGCACAGCCTCTTTGCCCATCAAATAGCTTTTGTGAATGTTGTCAACGTGAATAATAGTATTTGTCATAAGGGTACTTTACCCCGCTCGCGCCGGCAGCAAAATTAGAAATAAGAAATTAGAACATCATTATCAATGTAAGGCGGTTTTCTGATTTCTAATTTTTAATTTGTAATTTGCGGTATGGGAGGGCAGTCTAACGGCTCGTCGTTAGTGATGGTCTGGTAAAGCTGCCGGGTGGCAGAGGTGGGGCTTTCGCCGAAAAGTTCTTCAAATACTTTAAGGCAGTCGCGGTAGGTTTTGAGAGCCTGATCCTTTTGACCACTGCATGTGTGGAAATACATCAGCCGGCGATAAACCTCTTCCAAAAGGGGGTCTTTGGCCAGGGCTTCCAGGCAGACTTCGATGGCTGGTGGATAATTGCCTGTAGCCGCGTAAGCATCGGCCAGGTAGGTGAGCAGGGTGCAAAACTCGCTCACAATTTCACGGCGGGTGTCAATGACCCATTCGATATTGCGATCATCGGCCAGAAAATCGCCTTTGTACAGCGTGCGGCCAGCCTCCAACGGCTCAATTGCCGCCAACCACTGCTGCTGTTGGAGCAGTTGCCGGCCCTGCTCGAGTTTTCGACGAAAGTCGAGCAGATCCCAGGTGACCGAATCGCCCAAATCAAAATAGTAGCCATTGGCCTCGCGGAAAATAAAG
Source organism: Anaerolineae bacterium (assembly GCA_020433785.1). The sequence goes on along the minus strand of JAGRCC010000326.1, from coordinate 3,983 downwards.
TTGGAGTGGCGAGCTTCGATATCCGGCTCCAAGGTCAAGCGGATACTGTTGATAAGCGGCAGTAGTTTTTTGCCGTCGTGATCGCTGTCGTCGTGCGGCCATAGATGCGCCGTCAGGGCATCGACGGTAATTGAGCGGCCGCCTCTGGCTCGCCGCGCCAGGAGCAATTTGACCGCATCTTCGGCTTTTGAATTTTGCCAAATGCCGATAGCATGGCCATCTCGCCAGATTTGAAATTGCCCCAAAGTTTGAAGGCGCAAGGCCGGCAGTTTAACCGCCTGAGCAATGGCGGTTTCGATGGCTTGCGGGGTGAAATACTGTTTTTCGATAAAACCGATGACCGGATATTTGGTTAGCAAATCGGCCACGTCACTCGGTCCGGCCCGACCGCTGAGGACGACGACTTTGGTTTTGGGGTGGTTTTCCACCAGATAGTCAAGCAGCAACCAGCCTTCGTTAGAGCGCAGCGGCAAATCTGTGGCCTGAAGTTTCAGATCCAGAATCACCAGGTGGAAACCCTCTTCATTGAGATGGGTCAGGGCATCGGGCGCGGTTTCGGCCACCCGCCAGAAGCAGTTTTGAGCGGCCAAAATGGTAGTTACGATCTCCTGCCAATCCTTTCGATTTTCAACTAGCAGCACTCTGGGCCGGCCGGTTGCCGCTTCGGGCGGCGGTGGAGTCAACCCGCCATCGGGCAATTTAGGCTTGATGGCGATTTTTTCACCCGTTGCTGTTTCCGGGAGAGGCCCGCCAATCAGTTGATCGACCAGCGTGTTGAAATGGGTGGGGTCCCATCTCTCCTTGAACATCACCGGGGCATCGGGATCAAGATGGCGCAAGCTAACTTCCATATCGTGAGTAAGGGAACCGGTTAGGACAATAATGGGAATTTTCGGGTGAGTTTCCCGAATTTTCTGGACAATGCTCAACCCATCGCGGTTAAAACGATTGGCCATATCTAACACCGGATCGATGATAGCCAGGCTAAAATGATGAGTGGTTAGAGCGGCAAGCGCGTCTTGATAGGACGTGGTGGGATGGGCTGTGTAACCGTGATCATTTAAGGTCGTACACAAAATATCCTGCCAATCATGGCGATCTTCTACTACAAGTACATGTTTGGATGGTTGAGCCATTGATAAATTCTCCAAAACAGCGATCAGCCTTACTCATTGATTGCGCCCTTGGCCTACTCAGGCTGCGGCGCTCTACGGTTAATCGGGGGCGGGCAGTAAGATGATGGTAAAGGTAGCGCCATTCTCAGAAGAAAAACTTTCAACCTGTCCATCAAACTGATGCACAAATGTTTCGACTAACCACAAGCCAATGCCTAAACCGCCATCTTTCCCGGAAACGCCCGGCGCAAAGATTTGGCCTTGTAAATCCGGGGCGATCCCCGGCCCATTATCGACCACATCAATTCGGACTCGATTGTCGTCCGTTAGCGACGTGATAATCTGAATCTGCCCACCTCGGTCGGCCAGGGCTTGGATAGCATTCGATAGCAAATTGTGAAACACGGCTTCCAATCGTTCGGCGTTGGCCCGCACCGGGGGGATATCCGGGGCAAAGTATCTGACCAGCTCGACATTTTCCGGCCACCAGCAGCTCTGCACGGCAGCGGCCAGGCACTGTTCAATATCAACTGCGGTTAGCTCGGCATGCTGCAAGGGGCCGGTCATGGTGCTCATCAGCTTGATGGCTTCTTCCGCATTCTGCCGAATCTGACGAATGGTTTTTTCAAATTGGATCAGCGGCGATTGAGGGCTGCGCTGGGAAGCATGTTCCAGGGTGGCCGCCCAAACCCGGACCGCGCCCACAACGTTGTTCATAGTGTGAGCCATATCCAAAATAATGGCAGCCACCGCCCCCCGCGTTTCAGCGGCAATGCGACGCTGCTGCTCGGCATCGAGGTCTTGATAAGCCCGGACCCGTTCATCAAACAGGCGGGCATTGTGCAGCGCAATCGCTGCCCATTTAGTCAACTCGACCAACAGGGCTTGATGCAAATCCGTAAACTGCTGCCCATCGATCTTATTCAACACTTCCACCACCCCAATAACCTGTCCCTCAACTTTGAGCGGGACACATAATATCGAGTGGGCTTCATACCCGGTTTCAATCGCAATTTTACGCAGGTGGCGCGGATCGCTGTGGGTGTTGTTGACCAGCGCTGGCTGATCGTGGGTGGCCACCCAGCCGGCAATGCCCTGCCACGGCGCCGCCAGGCGGATCTCGGTGTCGTTGCGGGTGCTGTAACGCAGCACCAATTCGTTGGTTTCAGCGTCGATCAGAAATACCGAGGTCAACTCGGTTTGCAGCAAGGTGTTAACCCCTTCGATGATCACCTCAAAAACGTGATCCAAATTCAAGCTGCGGGTTAAGGCGCTGCCGATCTCATTCAGGTAGGTCAGGTGTCGGGTTTGGGCTTGCATCTGGATGTATTGAATGGCATTTTGCGCGGCCAGACTTACCATCCGGGTGATGCTGCTCAACAGGCTGATCTGTTCGACGCCGTAGTGGTGCCGGGTGGTGCTGATCACCGCCAGCGCCCCATTGACCGTGCCATTAATCTTGATTGGCGCCATCGCCAGCGATTGAATACCGGCGGCTAATTCGCTTCTCAAAGCGACCGGCATCGGGGTTTGGCCATCGACAATAAATACATCATCGGCTAAAAATTCGTTGAGGTTTTGGTCGAGCAGCCACGAAGTGAGGGAACTTAACGCCTGGAGCTGCCGTTCGATGTCAGGTTGCGTTTCGGAAATGGGGCGACCCAACTGCACCGCAAAAATATCGGTCTGAGCGTGGTGATTGGTGACGCAGATAACGCCGGCCTCGGCCTTAAGCACATCGAGCGACTGCTTTAACCCTTCATCGATGATCCGGTTCAAATCAAACGTGCTGCTCAGCGAAATAGCGACTTCGTTGAGAGCGCGAAGCTGACGGGCCTGACTGGCTTCCTGAAAAAGCTGGGCATTCTCGATGGCGATGGTGGCCGAAGCCGCAAAAGCCGCTAACAAGGTCACGTCAGCTTGATCAAACCCGCGTGAACGGCGTTTGTTGAGGGCTTGCAGTACACCCACCACCCGATCCTCCAATTGCAGCGGCACGCATAACAAAGAATGGGTCACAAAACCGGTTTCCACTTCGCCAAACCAGCGGCCGTCCTGGCTAACATCATTGATGCAGCAGGGTTCGCCATGCCGCATCACCCACCCGGCCACGCCTTGACCCTGGCTGAGCCGGGTCGAAATATTCAGCCTGGCCCCATTAGACACTGACGTGGCAAAGGTGAGTTGGTCGGTATCGTCATCCAGCAGCAGCACCGAGCTAGCCTCAACATCGAGCATGCGGGTCACCTCGGCCACAATCCGGGTCAAGACCTCATCCAAATCGAGCGCCTGGACCACACTGCGGCTTAACTCGTTCAGAAGGGTGAGGCGTTCGATTTGATGTTGGTGCTCTCTGGCCCGGTTAATGCCCAGAGCGGCCTGGTTGGCAAAGGCGCTGATAAAATCGAGATCGCTCTGGCCGAAAATGCCTTTTTTAGGATGGTCGATGTAGATCAGGCCGACTAAATGATCGCCGGCTTTGAGCGGGACAGCTAACACGGAGCGGATACCTTTGAAGTGCATGGTCTCGTGGCTGGTAATACCTTCGTAACGTTGGTCGGTGGGCAGATCCATCACCAACCGGGGTTCGGCCCGATTCAGCACATCCTGAATGACCGTGGTACTCACAAATTTGAGAATACGATCCACATCGGGCTTGGCCACTTTTTGCCCGCGAACAACGGCCACATCCAACGGAGCGGTTGTCTGGTTATTGTTGAGCAGGAGAACGCCACTGTGGCCGCCAGTTAGGTTCAAAGCCCGGTCGATGATAAAATCCAACAACTGCTGCAAATCATAAACCGAATTCATCCGGCCGATGAGTTCATACAAACTCTTCAGCCGTTCCAGATTCATATTTTCTTCGGG
>JAGRCC010000325.1 GCA_020433785.1 Anaerolineae bacterium | reverse complement strand
GAACAATCATAAAAAATGTATTCGCCCGTCTCGTCATCATAACCAACCACATCCGGTTCACCGCCGGTTCTCTCCATTTCATTGAGAGAACCCAGCTTTTCAGGCTTGGCTTCCAGCTTGGCTTGTACTTCGGCCCATTCGAGACCTTCATGGCGGTTCATGTTTTTCTCAAAGCGGGCGTTCAATGCGCTGAGTAGTTCTTCATGTTCTTTTGCATTCATGTCTTTTGCTCTTTGTATCGATGATGAATTCTTTTTTGGGGTACCAAATGATTGATTTTTATCAGCCGCCCAAGGCTGAGTATCTGGCAAAGAATTTGTATATCTTTGCACCAATGTTTTAATTGAAAATGATTAGGATGATGATCTAATTTTTTCGACAAAATTATAAGCCTATTATCACACACCTGTTTGTTTTTTTCAATAGTCTTAACCGCCTTTTTGTGTTATCACAACCGCATCATCACCATGTTTGTTAGTCCACGTTCGGGCGGGGCGGCGACCTCATATAGGTTCGCTCAGAACGCTAAAGTGAGATTGCGGTTGATCCGTTCTTAGCCTCAGCCACGATCATGGTGAAGATCAAATTTAATCTCTATTAGGATCAAATTCGATCCTCTATTAAGATTGACTCGATCCTCTATTAAGATCGACCTCGATCTCTATTAGAATCGACTCCCATCCTCTATTAAGATCGACCTCGGTTCTCGCTTAGAGTCAAAATTGATTCTAAATGAGAACCGGGCCGATCCAATATGACCATCGGATCGATCTGAATTATGATCTCCGCCGGTTCTCTATTAGAATCAGCCTGGGCAAAGCAATGTGAGTCAGTGATCAACCCATTGCCGCAGGCCAGGCTGACGATGACCGACACCATCCAAGAACTTACATTTCCCCCCATTACCTTTGGCATTAATCAGGTCTTTGATGAGACCTTTGATTCAGGCTGGGTGGCCTTCCCCGGCCACTATTTACTGTATGCGTCATCTGGGGCGTTTCGCCTGGCGGTGGGCCAGGTGCAGTGGCTGCTCCCGCCGCAGCGGGCGGCCTGGGTAGCCGCCCATGTGCCGCTGCGCTTATCGGCGGCCGGGCCGGGTACCACCAGTTCGGTGTTGTTTGCCGAAGAGGCCATTCCTAAGCCTGAATTTACCAGCCGCGTCTTTGCCGTATCCAGCCTGGCCCGCGAAATGCTGCTCTACGCCACCCGCTGGGGGCCCGATCGAGACAGCGCCAATCAAACCGCCGACAGCTTCTTTCAAGCATTGGCCGCGGTCTGCACCGATCTGGCCGTTGACCCGGATGAATTCTGGCTACCGCAAGCGCAATCGACTGAGCTTGACCAGGCTATGGCCTATACCTTATCCCATTTGGCCGATAAACTCACCCTGGCTGACGTAGCCGCCGCCGCCCATATTTCGGAGCGGACCTTAGCTCGCCGCTTCAGTGCGGAAACCGGTATGACTTGGAGCCAATTCGTTCACCGGGCGCGCATGATTCGGGCCATGGAGTTGCTGGCTAGCCCCGATACCAAAATCATCGAAGTGGTCTACGCGGTGGGCTACGCCAGCGTCAGCGCCTTCAACAACGCCTTTCGTCACTTCACCGGCGACACCCCGTCCGGCTACTGTAAGCGCATTCAGCCCCGTTAAAAAACTGCTTTAGGTTGAAGAAGGAAGGCGTAGGGCGCAGGCAGTCATTAGTTTTGTCCCCTTAATCCCTACTGCCTACCCCCTACCCCCCGATTGGCCATCTAAGCAGCCCCAGAGGTTATTTCACGCTTATGCCTTAGGGCCGGTCTGGCACGGGCAGCATGCCTACCTGCTGCATCAAGGCCAACCGATCCTGGATAGCCCAATGTTCCACCACCTTGCCCTGGTCCAGGCGCAGAATATCGATGACCGCAAAGGTAATCGGCCGGCCGGTGGGCGCAACCCCCATAAAGTCGCCCTGGTGGGTGCCGTGAAAGGTTTTATAAGTCACAACCTTGTCCCCTTCGGCTACCTGCTGCTGAATGGTAACGTGTAAGTCGGGAAAGGCGGTGAAAAGCTGGCGGAAGACCAGCCTGGCCCGGTCCACCGCGTTGAGGTCTGAGGCTTCATCCGGCGATTCCAGGTGATTCACAAAGTGGGGGTCGAAAAATGCTTCCAGTTGATCAAGGTGATGCCCGTTTTGAACGGTCTCAATCAAACGACGAACAATGGCTTTGTTTTCTGCTGACATAAGATATCTCCTTTGAAAATGGGTTTGTAAGACAAACTTAAGTTTGTCCTACGGGATTACGGTATAGCAGCATCAGTATAGCGGTTTAGGTGGGTGATATCTTCCTTCAGTCAGACAATTTATTGCTCAAAACGGCCAACCATGTCATTCACCCAGATACGCCTCCAATCGAGCCAACGCCTCCGGCATATTCTTGCGACCAAAGCCGACGCGAAAATGGCGATCGTCGAAATCATATTTAGTGCCGGGTAACAATAACACGCCGGCCTGATCTACTAAATCAGCGCAGAATGCCTCGATCGATTGATTCAGCTTCAAACCGGGAAAGGCGATGGGGCCGGCTTGGGGCGGCGTCCAACTGAAGGTCGCCTGATGGCGGTCGAAAAAAGCGTTGAGTAAAGCCAGATTATGCGTAGCAATGGCTAAATTGCGGGCTACGATCGTCTCTTTCTGACGCAGGGCCAGCGTGGCCAAATACTCGCTGGGGGCGCTGTTGCAGATGGTGGTGTAATCTTTGAAGGCGGCCATCGCCTGGTATACCTCACGATTGCGCGTAGCTATCCAGCCGATGCGTAAGCCGGCCAGGCCGTAGGTTTTCGACATCACCCCCAGCGAAATCGCGTTTTCATACAAATCGCAAGCAGCGGGCAGTCGATCCTCCGGGCGATACTCCAGGCCGCGATAAACCTCGTCGGAGAAGAGCAGCAGGTTATGCCGGCGGGCCAGTTCGATGAGCTGCTGCTGGGTTTCGCGGCTCATCAAGTAGCCGGTGGGGTTATGGGGGCAGTTGACCACGATGACTCTAGTGTTGGGCTGGATATGCTGTTCCAACCAATCTAAGTCGAGCGCCCACTCCTCGGCCTCGCTGGTCAGCCAGCGCGACACCTGGCAACCGGCGGCGCGCGCTACTTCATAGAGCGATTGGTAACAGGGTGAATGGACCATCACGTGATCGCCGGGGTTGAGCACGGCGTTAATAAAGTTGAAGATGGCCTCCTCGGCTCCGGCATGAACCAGCACCTCATCGACATCCATCTGTTCATACAGTCCGGCAATCTCGCTGCGGAGTTCCGGGCTGCCCTGGCTTTCGGTATAGCCCAGCCAGCACTCCTGTAAGCCGGCCGCCGCTCCCGGCTCCAGGGTCAATAGTTCGCCCACCGTCATCGCCTCACAGTCGGAGGTACATAACAGATAGGGCGCTTTGAATTCATATTGGGCAAAGTATCGTTCTAGGGTAAAGGGTTGGATATTCATTAAATGGCTCCTTGAGGTTGTGAAAGTTTAGACCGAGACGCGTGGGCTGGGCAGATTTTTGGCCGTCTAGCCTGCCCATCACGTTCTAAACTGATTGAGATGATCTTATTACTCTATCAGGACTTACGCAAACAACCGATTTTGCAGCGCAAGACACTTGGCAGCCCGATGGAAGAAACGTGTTGAAAACACGTTAAGGGCAAACCACATAACCTGTTTCAACAGGTTTTCTTTAGCAGCGACCGAATT
>JAGRCC010000324.1:4132-36164 GCA_020433785.1 Anaerolineae bacterium | reverse complement strand
GGTGAGACAAAAATAAAGCCGTCAGCTTTGGCTCCGGCCACTTGAACAAGCTGTAAATTACCGGCCTCCACCTGACCGAACACGCGCATATCTTGGTCGCTCAGGTTAGCCAGGAACGTTCCGGCGGTAACAGCCTCGACGGCTAATTGAATCGCCTGAGTTCCTGTCGGAATATCGGCCGGATCGCTGGTGTCTATTATACGTGGCTTCAAACCCAAACCTTGGGTTACTTGCGCTAACTGCATGGTGGTCTGTTCGACGGTAGCGGCGACACTGACCACGCCGGGGGTCGCCGGTTCGAATAGCGCCGCCTCGACGCTCCACGGGATGCTAACCGCGAGTTCAGCCTCCTGGTAGACCGGCATGGCGGCCAAAGTCGCCGCCGGGGCCAGATGGCCTACCACGCCCAATACAGCCGGATCAGCCGCCAACGCGCGAGCCTGTTTAGCCGCTTCAATCGGATCGTTGAAGTCATTGAGGGCAACCAGTTCGATACGGTAGCCGTGCAGCCCTCCCCCCTGATTTCGCTCTTGCAAGGCCAACTTAACGGCAAACAACAGTTCGTAACCGGAAGCCCGGTACAACCCCTCAAACGGCGCCACCAAGCCTATCTTGACTGTACGCGGCGCGTTACTTAATTGAACTTGCCGATATCCCAGCCAGCCGATCGCCGCCACCAGTAGTATAAAAGCCAGGCTGTAAACGACAAATTTCCGGGCTGCTTCTGGGGGCAGATTCAGGTATAAAATGTTCCACCGGGTATAGGTTTGCTTCCGCCGGACGGCTAAACCCGGTAAACAAGGCGTGGATTTGGCCATCCCCGCCAAACTGCCTCGCACGATGGGGACCATAGGCTGATTTTGTTGATCCACCTGCTTTTGGACGGTCGTCATTGCTTTTGGTATAATCCTCGCTTGTAAATTACGGCTAACCTTAAGGAAGGAAGGAGAACGCCGCATGAGTTATCATCGCCTTAAATTTTTAGGAGTGATTGCGCTGCTAATGCTGACCGCTTTGGCCTGCGGACCCAATTTTCTGGCCCAAATCGACGCCACCCCGACCCCTACTCCCACCAAGACCCCCAAACCACCGCCAACCGAAACGTCGGTGGCCGTCTTGGTTACAAACACTGCCACCCCCATCCCACCGACCGCCACCGATACACCTATTCCACCGACCGAAACCCCGACGGTTGAACCTACCACACCGCCAACTGAAGAACCCACCCCGACCGAAACCCCTCTGCCAACAGAACCACCGGCCCCTGAGCCTGAGGAGCCTACTGCTGCGCCCGTTATCGAAGAACCGACCCCGGTTCCGACGGACACTCCGGAACCGGTCGCCCAGGAAGCGTACAAAATTGTCCATTTCAAAGTTCTGGGCGAGGGTGAAAACAACGGCGGCATCTTTAATAGCGGTGGCATGCACCTTATCTTTTTAACCGTTTTAGATGAAAACGGCAACGGGTTAGATGGGGCCGTGGTCAAAGACGCTAACGGCAGCGCCCTGGAAGTACTCACCGGTGATAAAGGGCCGGGCAAAGCGGAAATCATGATGCAATTTGATCCCTACAAACTGTATGTAGCCGCTGATCTGGCGGGCCCCACCACCAGCGAAGTCTCGAACCAAATGAACACCGCCTATCCGTATATACCTGATATTGTAGGCAAATTAGGCTCAATTGACAATGAGTACTCGGTTTGTCCGACGCCGGATATACGCTGCGAACCCCCATTTTACAGCGTCCATTTTTCGTATGAGATCACTTTTCAGAAAGTGAACTAACGTAGCTCTTCTTAAATCTGGGTTTGTGTAGGACAAACTTAAGCTTGTCCTACACAAACACCTGCTTTTTGAGAAGGTTTGTTAACTGACGGACCGGCTAAGGCGATTATGGCTCACCTGATTGAAGACCTACTCACCCCCATTCGAAACTTGCACGCGCAAATTCGCGATGCGGTGGTAGCCGCCTGCGAAGCCGCCTCGATTGATGAGATGGCCCGCATTGCTCAAGAAGCGGAAGGGGATACCATTTACGCGGTTGATCGCATTAGCGAGGCACTGCTAATCGACTTTTTTAACCGGGAGATTGCCAGCCAGACCCCGCTGGTCCTCATCGCCGAGGGTCTGGAAGGCGGCCAGATGACACTGCCCACTGGCACCCCGGCCGCCGAGGCCAAATGGCGGGTGATGGTCGATCCGATTGATGGCACCCGTGGGCTGATGTATCAAAAACGCAGCGCCTGGATTTTGACCGGCGTTGCGCCCAACCACGGGCCGGACACCAATTTATCGCACATCCAACTGGCGGTACAAACTGAAATCCCCCTGAACAAACAGCATCTATCCGACTCGGTGTGGGCGGTGGCCGGACAGGGCGTTCAGGCCGAACGCTTCAATCGCCTCACCGGTGAGAAACAACCGCTGTCGCTGCGGGCTTCGCAGGCCAGAACCATCGCCCACGGTTACGCGATGATCGCCCGCTTTTTTCCGGGCGCTAGAGAGTTGCTGGCCGCCATCGATGAGGAGATTGTACACGGTGCTTTGGGACCGGTTCAAAAAGGTAAAGCCCACTGTTTTGAAGACCAATATATTTGCAGCGGTGGACAACTATATGAACTTATGTCGGGCAAAGACCGCTTTGTGGCCGACATCCGGCCACTTTTGGAAAAGATCTTGGCCGAACGGGGCCTGGCGCTGGGCATCTGCTGCCATCCGTATGATGTCTGCACCGAACTCATCGCCCGTGAGTTGGGTGTCATTATTACCGATGTGCAGGGTCGGCCGCTGGCCGCCCCGCTAACTGTCGAGGCTGAGGTGAGTTGGGTGGGCTATGCCAACCCGGCTATCCGGCAGCAAATCGAACCTTTATTACAACAGGCGCTCCGAAAGCGGGGGCTAATTTAAATAGACCAATATGTGCGTCAAGAATAATTGTCACCTGGTTTCCCGATAATAGATAGAAGGCCATACTTTCTAAATTCTAAATTCTAATTTTATTTTGATGTTTCTTTAACCCCATTCCTTAATGAATGGCATATACTACTGGAGGTAAGAAGGGTGTGCGACGGGTTGTGAGTGAATGTCAACAAGCTCGAGGTTTTAACCGGCCAAAATGATGTTTGGCGCCGGCTAAGGCTTCGCGGCCTCCGCGGCTTAGCTCAAAACTCGACATCAATCAATTAATTGTTACAATGAAAATTAGCCTAATCATTTTAAGGAGAAAATTATGCGGGTTTTAATTACTGGCGGCGCCGGTTTCCTGGGTTCCCATCTATGCGATCGATTTCTAGCCGAAGGGCATCAAGTCATTGCCATGGATAATCTGATCACCGGGAATACGGCCAACATCGAACATCTGGCGGGTAACAAGAACTTTCTATTTATTGACCATGATGTGACTAACTACATTTACATTGAAGGCCAACTGGACGCGGTTTTACATTTTGCCTCGCCGGCCAGCCCCATTGATTACTTGGAACTGCCCATCCAAACCATGAAGGTCGGCGCGTTGGGTACGCACAAAGCGCTCGGTCTGGCCAAGGCTAAAGGAGCGCGACTGCTGCTGGCGTCCACGTCCGAGGTGTATGGGGATCCGCTGGTCCATCCCCAAACTGAAGATTATTGGGGCAACGTCAACCCCATTGGTCCTCGGGGCGTTTATGATGAGGCCAAGCGATTTGCCGAAGCGTTGACGATGGCGTATCATCGCTATCACGGCGTCGATACCCGGATTGTGCGCATTTTCAACACCTACGGACCGCGAATGCGCCAGGAAGATGGCCGGGTAGTACCCAATTTTATCGCCCAAGCGCTACGCGGCGAGCCGCTCACCGTCTATGGCGATGGCACTAGAACTCGATCATTCTGCTACTGCAAAGATCTGGTTGATGGCATCTATCGGCTGCTTTTGTCGGATGAAGTAGAGCCGGTCAATATCGGTAATCCATCGGAGATGAGCATTCTGGATTTTGCTAAGAAGATTATCGAACTCACCGGCAGCAATTCCGATATTGCCTTCATCCAGCCAACCGATATGCGGATTAAAGATGACCCGAAAGTTCGCCAGCCGGACATCAGCAAAGCCAAACGTATTCTTGATTGGGAGCCTCGTGTATCGCTAGAGGCCGGGTTAAAAGAAACTATTGATTACTTCAAAACTGTTGTTAAAAGGTAAATGACCGATTATGCCTCACTAGGTTTACAAAAACTGGTTAGGCTGACTTTCTCGCCGCTGACGATTAGCCCGAAAGTTCAGACTTTCAGCCTGGTGGTGATAACCATTGCTGGGGGTTTGGTGCTGGCTCTCGCCCCTTTTTCAATGGCCGTGCTCATCGTCAGCGGCTCGATTTTTTTTACTCTGGCCCTCATTTACCCCGTTTTTTATCTTTACTTGCTCATTCTCATCATACCCGTCAGCAGCCTGCTGGCCATCCAAGTGGGTGGCGTTCGTATTGGCCTAATGGAAGTGGTTTTGGCGCTGGGGTTATTCATCTGGCTGCTCAAAATGCTGGCCGAACCGGCCCTGTCCGGGCAAAATATTTCGATCGTAGCCGGTCCCCTAATCGGTCCATTTTTGCTACTTTTGGGTGGCCTGAGCTTATCGTGGTTAACCACCCTGTCGATTGGAGCCAGTCTAGTCGAAACCGCCAAATGGGTCGAGATGCTGGCCGTGTATCTATTTGTGATCAACTTGCTCAAGCCTCACCAGATCAAATGGGCTGTTATCGTCATTCTGACAGCCGGATTAATTCAGGCAGGATGGGGGATATACCAATTTATCTTCAAAGTGGGTCCCGACGGATTTTTGCTATTTGACGGCCGCTTCCTCAGAGCCTACGGCACCTTTGCCCAGCCGAACCCGTACGGCGGCTATCTGGGGCTGGTCCTACCACTGACCCTATCGTTAACTATCTGGCTTCTCAGTCAAATCCTGGATAATCGGCGCGACAGCCGGCAGTCGAAACTGGGTCGGCTGTTACAATTAGGCTTGGTGAGCTTACCGCTGGCCATAATGGTAGCCGCGCTGTTTGCCAGCCAATCGCGCGGCGCTCTATTGGGCTTTGCTGTCGCCGGAGTAGTAACGCTAATGGTCTGGAGCCGGAAAATTGCGCTGGCGATAGCCGGCCTGGCCCTGGCCGGGGTGATGATCGGTTTAATCAGCTCCTTTAATCTGACGCTCACCCCCCAAATCGACTCAAGCGACGTCGGCTCGCCTTACAATGCCATCGTTCAGCGCGTGGCCGACGCCATCGAGGCGATCAACGTGACCGATGTGGCCAACACCGAAGTGACCGACGCCAACTTTGCCACCCTAGAACGGTTAGCGCACTGGCAAGCCGCCCAAACCATGTGGCGTGATAACCTGTGGTTGGGTGTTGGGATTGGCAATTACGCGGTAGTCTATCCGGCCTATGCCATCGGACGCTGGCTCGATCCGCTGGGTCACGCCCACAACTATTTGCTTAACATTGGCGCGGAAGCGGGGTTGGTGGGCATAACTGTGTATTTGATTTTTTGGATTCTAACTTATGGGTTATTATGGACGGTAGTGCAAAATAATATAGGCTTTTACAAAGCGGTTGCAGTTGGGGCCATCGGCGTCGTTACCCATCTTCACGTGCATAATCTGGTTGACAATCTTTATGTTCAGGGCATGTACCTCCATGTGGCTGTGATTCTCGGACTGGCTTCCGTTATCTATCTATCCAAAAATCAACACTCAATTCCAAGAAAAGTTTAGAGAAAATGTTATTTTTATTCATCATCGATAACATTACCAGTTTGTACGAAAGCAACCCCAAAGAAGTGCGCCGCTTTGTAAAGTTTGGCATAGTGGGCGTTTTAGGGGCGGTTATTGATTTAGCCCTGCTTAATTTATTAAGAGGGGTATTTGGGTGGGATTTGCTGTGGGCCAACACCGTGTCGGTCTCGGTGGCTATTATTAGCAACTTTACCTGGAACCGCCTGTGGACTTACCCTGAGTCCCGCGCCCGCAAGAAACGTACCCAACTGCCTCAATTTACCTTGGTTAATATCATAGGTCTGGTGATCAACAACATCATTGTGGTCGGCATCGATGCCCTCATCATTGGCTGGCTAGGTGAGCCGTGGAGTTACAATATTGCCAAACTTGTGGCTATCGGCGTGGTGTTCTTCTGGAACTTTATCATCAATCGTTTGTGGACCTACCGAGGCCTTTAATATCACTCTACTCACTTTATAACCCCTACCCCATAGGATAACTCAACTATGCGCTATAACTTCGATGAGATCGTCGACCGCAGCAACTCCGACGCGGCCAAGTGGACTTATTTTGATAACGCTCCGCTACCGCTGTGGGTGGCCGACATGGATTTTCGCTCGCCGGAGCCGGTTCTCCGCGCGCTGCACGAGCGGGTTGACCACGGTATTTTTGGCTACGGTATGCCCCCCCTAGCTCTGGCTGAAACAATCTGCCAACGGATGCAAGATCTTTATCAGTGGCAGGTGACGCCTGGCCAAATCATTTATGTGCCCAGCATTGTGTCCGGTTTCAATATCGCTTGCCGAACTGTGGGCGAACCGGGTGACGAAGTTTTAGCCCAGACACCCGTTTATCCGCCCTTTCTGAGCGCTCCCAAGTTTCAGGATCGCGTTTTAGCCACGGCTGATTTGACCCTGGCGCCAAACGGCAAAACTATCGGCTACGAAATTGATTACGACCGCTTTGAAGCGACTATCACCCCTAAAACCAAGCTGTTCCTGTTATGCAATCCGCACAACCCCATCGGGCGCGGCTTTAGCCGGGAAGAGCAGTTGTGTCTGGCCGATATCTGCCTGCGGCACGACATCACTATCTGCTCCGATGAGATTCACTCCGATTTGCTTCTCGGCGGCACCACCCACATCCCGATGGCCACCCTCTCCCCCGAAATCGCCGATCGCTGCGTCACGCTTATCGCGCCCAGTAAGACCTTCAATATGCCGGGACTGGCCTGTGGTATCGCTATCATTCAAAATGACAAACTGCGCCGCGCCTATGAAAAAACGATGCGGGGACTGACCGGACATATCAACATTATGGGCTACACAGCGGCGCTGGCTGCTTACACCGAAGGCGGCGAATGGCTAACCCAACTGCTGGCGTATCTAACGGCCAATCGCGATTTTGTGGCTCAATACATCATCGATAACCTACCGGGGGTAACGGCTACCCGCCCTGTAGCCACCTACCTGACCTGGCTCGACTGCCGCCAGACCGGCATCGAGGGCAACCCCTTCCAATTCTTCCTGACCGAGGCCAATGTGGCGCTTAATGACGGCCAGGCGTTCGGCTCTGCCGGACAAGGCTTTGTCCGGCTTAATTTCGGCTGTCCCCGCTCAATCTTGGTGCAAGCTCTTGACCAGATGCGTGATGCTTTAAACCGAATTTAGCCCACACTGAAAATTTAATTAGGAACCGCTCAAAACAAAGTTAGTCGCTCCTGAACCGAAACTTAACGGCAGGCTATTGATATTCGATTAAAACGGCCTTACCATATTGCTAAGAGAAATTTCTCACAAAGGTGTCCGGCCGTGATTAACTCAATCAAACTCAACCAAAATAAAATAGTCCCACTCAACAAAACAACATCTCGCCAAAGGCAGGTTAATGACGTCCTCTGGCGCGTGCTGTTTCTCAATCTGGTAGTGGCGGCAGCCAAAATCATCA
The DNA here is from genome assembly GCA_020433785.1 of Anaerolineae bacterium. The sequence continues at coordinate 28,471 of JAGRCC010000324.1, read as the reverse complement.
CCGGCCTGCTGACCGCCTCGATTAGCATATTGGCCGATGGCTTCCACTCGGCGATGGATGCTTCGTCCAACGTCATCGGCCTGATTGGTTCGACCATCGCCAGCCGTCCGCCGGATCACGACCATCCCTACGGCCATCAAAAATACGAAACGTTTGCTACTTTGGGCATTGGGCTGCTGCTGCTGCTAACCAGTTGGAACGTGCTGCAAAGCGTCATTGAACGCTTCCTCCAAGGTGGCGCGCCCCAGGTGACGATCCTCAGTTTCGGAGTGATGATCGTGACAATTCTATTCAATTGGTTGGTGGTGGTTTACGAAAAACGTGAAGGAAAACGGCTGAACTCCGGTCTGCTGCTGGCCGACGCCGCCCACACCAAATCCGACATTTTTGTGTCATTGTCGGTGCTGGTCAGTTTGGCGGCAGTCAAATTAGGTTGGCTGTGGATCGACGCGGCGGTGGCGCTGATCATCGTCGTCGTCATCGGTCATACCGGTATCAAGATCGTGCGCCACGCCTCGGAAGTGCTGGCCGATAGCGCCGTCATCGACACCGCCCAAGTAGAAAACATCGTCCTAGCTATTAATGGGGTTGAATCGTGCCATAAGATCCGCAGCCGGGGATCGGCCCAAGCGGTGCATTTAGACCTGCACATTCAGGTTGATGGGCAGATACCGCTGGAAAAAGCTCACTTACTAGGCCATATCGCTCAGGATCAGTTGATGGAGGCGCTAGATGTGGCTGACGTACTGGTGCATGTCGAGCCAGTTTAGTGGTCGAGGTCTGAGCAGTATTAAGACGCTAACATTCAATCACATTGACCGCCAGCCCGCCTCTGGCGGTCTCTTTATATTTCGTTTTCATATCCGCCCCGGTCTGGCGCATCGTTTCGATGACCTTATCCAGCGAAACATAATGCGTGCCGTCGCCGCGCAATGCGATGCGGGCGGCATTGATAGCTTTGACCGCGGCCATCGCGTTGCGCTCGATGCAGGGGATTTGGACTAACCCGCCAACCGGATCGCAGGTGAGGCCCAGATTGTGTTCCATGCCGATTTCGGCGGCGTTTTCGACCTGGGCCGGGGAGCCACCCCGCACTTCGGCCAGCGCGGCGGCGGCCATCGAGCAGGCCACGCCAACCTCGCCCTGGCAGCCGACATCAGCCCCGGAGATGGAAGCGTTTTCTTTGTATAAAATGCCGATCGCGCCGGCCGTCAGTAAAAAACGAACAATGCTGTCATCATCCGCCGTGTGCCAAAAGCGCTGCCAGTAGTGCAGCACCGCCGGAATAATGCCCGCTGCACCGTTGGTGGGCGCGGTGACGACCCGCCCGCCCGCTGCATTTTCCTCGTTAACTGCCAGCGCGTATAAATTAACCCAATCCATCACATTCAGCGGATCGCGCAGCGCCGCTTCACGCTGGTTGGTTAAGTGGCGATAGAGCGCCGCTGCTCGCCGTTTGACTTTGAGGACTCCGGGCAGCGTACCCTCAGTGTGGCAGCCGTGTTCGACGCAGGCTTGCATTACGTGCCAAATGTGGAGCAGTCCGGTTCGGATGTCGGCTTCACTGCGCCAGCTTTTTTCGTTTTCGAGCATGACTTGGCTGATGGACAGATGGTGAGTTTGGCATAAAGCCAGCAGTTCGGCCCCGGATTTGAAAGGGTAAGGCAGCGGCGTATTGTCGAGCTTGATCCGATCCGCACCCGTGGCCGTCTCATCAACCACAAAGCCGCCACCGACCGAGTAGTAAACTTGGCTGACCAGGCCCACCCCGGCGCCATCGAGCGCGGTGAAGCGCATACCGTTGGGATGATAGGGCAGCGATTTGCGGTGGAAGATAAGGTGCTGTTTCTCATGATACGTAATGGGCTGCGTACCCAACAACACCATCCGCTCTTCGCTGCGGATACTGGCCAGCCGCTCATCAACCGTAGCGATTTCGACCTGCTCCGGCGTATCACCCTCCAGTCCGAGCAGCACGGCTTTATCGCTGCCATGCCCACGCCCGGTCGCGCCCAGCGAGCCGAACAGTTCGGACTTAACGGCCTGAGTTTGGTCGAGTCGCCCGCTTTCGGCCAGACCCACCGCAAACTGCCGGGCCGCTCGCATCGGGCCGACGGTGTGAGAGCTGGAAGGGCCGATACCTATTTTGAATAAATCGAAAACACTGATTGCCATCGCTGCTGCCTTGGGGTTTGTTATAGGAATTACCGATTGGTTAAACTTTTGCTCAAAAGCGCTTCTTTACATTTACTTATTCTCCAGTTCCTAAAGCATCCATCACCGCTTCAGGGTTTTTAGCCGCCACCTGTAACAATGCCCTGGCTGGCCCTTCCGGTTTACGTCGGCCTTGCTCCCAATTTTGTAACGTGGCGACGCTGACTCCAATCATATAGGCAAATTCCCGTTGGGACTTATGAAACTGTTCGCGAATAGCTTTTATATCTAACGGGCTAAATTCAAATATTCGCCCTGGTGCCAGTTTACCCTGTTTTATCTGTCCGGCCTGTTTAATACTTTCCACCAGATTGGTAAAGTCTTTATCATTCATTCCAACCCTTCCTTTATCAACTGACGTAATAGTCGAAGGACGAGCGCCTGTTGCAGCAATCGGTAGGTTTCATTAGGCACTAACTCTTGAATAAGTTTGGTGAAGAGAGGTGTTTCAACAAAAAGCATTGCTTATTATACGTCAATGACGCACAACAGACAAGGGCCAGAACTATTTTCTTTGGCTGGCAAACTGTATTGTTGGGGCTAAAACAACTATCCAGCGCCGTCACCACCGTCCGAATTTCTTCTTTTTTGCCGGTATTCATGCTATACTACTCAAATACACAACCGTTGTTGTTTGGATTGACCAACCTTACTCCGGGCCGTTCTATCTCTTCTACCCTTCCGGCAAACTTCCTTAATGATAGTCTAAGATCAAAACACGATCTGGGGGTTAAGTCAATCCACCCTGAGCTAACGTATTTATTTGTCATATCTTACGAGTTGATCGGACCGATGGCGGACGAAATTAGGACGATTGGGAATTTTTTACGGGAATTACGCAGCCTCCGTCAGGAGGTAACTGAATTGAAAACGCTAAGCGTCGATCAGAAAAGTATGATTATGCCGCATCATAATATCGAGGCTCGCCTCGCCAGTTTATATGCCAATGGGCAAGATCAGTTCGATGATGCGCTGGTTGAAAGTGAAAAACGGTACAGCCAACTGCTGGAGTCGGTTACTGATTACATTTACCGGGTGCGCTTTGAGAACGGCGTTCCGGTGGAAACCCGGCACGGGCCTAACTGTATCGCGGTCACCGGCTACACTTCGGAAGAGTACGAGGCCAACCCGGAGCTGTGGTATCAGATGATCCACGCGGCTGACCGGCGGCCGGTGCTAAAGCAGATTATCAAACTCAGGCTGGGTGAATTCGCCTCGCCGATTGAGCATCGCATTATCCACAAAGACGGTTCGATCCGCTGGGTGAGAAACTCAACGGTGCTGCGAAAAGATGAAGCCGGTCAGGTTATCTCCTACGATGGCCTGATTACCGATATCACCGCACGCAAACGTACGGAAGAAGCGCTGCGAGAACGGGAAGAACAACTTCAACTGGCAATTGTTGGCTCTCGTGGCGGGATCTGGATGATCCGCTTTGAACCGGATAACCCCAGCCGGCCCATTCCTGATGAAATTTATATTTCGCCCCAGATGAAGCAATTTATCGGCTTTGATGACGATGAATTCCCCAATTCGATTGAAGCCTGGCAGAACCGCATCTTCCCCGAAGATTTGGAACTGCTTCACCGCAGCGGCCGAGATCACTTATCGGGCCGAAGTGAAATCTATGAGCAAGAGTATCGTATCCGGCATAGGGATGGCAGCCTACGCTGGCTCTACACCCGAGGCCGGTTGCAGCTGGATGAGGAGGGCCGTCCCTGTCAATGGGTTGGCATCGTGTGGGACGTTACGGAACGCAAACGGCTGCAAGAACGGCTGGAGGCCATCTACCGGTTAGGCCAAGAACTGGCTCTACTGCGTGACGAGGCCGCCATTGCGGCCCAGGTGCTGTCTACCGCCGCCAGCACCCTCCAAGTTGACAGTGCCAGCTATGGGTTAATGGATGAGATCACCGGAAAATTGCGATACTGTTATTTTCTGTCCGATGGAGAACTGCAAACCATTGAGTTATACCTGCCACTGGTTGACCGGACCCTCAGTGATATCGGGGTGGCGGTCCTGCACGAGGGGCGCGTCATTAACGTGGCCGATACCCATAATGACAACCGCTATGTGTCTAAGTTGTCTAAGTGGGCTGGCCGATCAGAGTTAGCAGCGCCGATGAAGATTGGCGAGCGAGTGATCGGGGTACTGCATGCCACCAGCGTTGAGCCGCGCCACTTTTCGGCGGAAGATGAACAGTTGTTGCAAACGTTGGCCGACCAGACGGCCGTGGCTATCGAGAATGCGCGCTTGTACGAAGAGATTCAACGCCGAGTGCAGGAACTGACCCTTCTCAATGAACAGACTGAAATGCTGCGCCAGGCCGCGGCTGCCCTGACCTCGAGCCTCAATCTGGATCAGGTCTTGGAAACCATTCTAACCTACCTGGAGCAGGTTGTCCCTTACGACAGCGCCTGTGTCTTTTTGTGGGAAGATGAAGGGCTGCGAGCAGTGGCTGCCCGGGGGTTTGCCACGCAAGAGCAGATCATTGGCGAACATTACCCCACCGATTTACCGGCCTATCAGGAAATCAAAAACAATAACCACGCTCTGATGCTGACCAGCGTAATGCACGGGCTGTGCGACATCGATAGCATTCCGGGCTGGTTGGGCATCCCGCTGCTGCTGCGAGGAAAAATTATCGGCTATCTGACGCTCGATAACCAGCAAGCCGCCATTTATGATCAAAGTCAACGCTCCTTTGCCCAGGCCTTCGCCAACCAGGCCGCGGCAGCTATTCAAAACGCCCGACTATACGAGTCGGAGCGGGAGCAGTATCGCCGGCTGCAGCAGTCGCACGCCCAACTGATTCAAGTGGAGAAAATGGCGGCACTAGGCCGGCTGGTGGCGTCGGTGGCTCATGAAGTGAATAATCCCCTTCAAGCTACACAGAATGCGCTGATGCTGCTCGAGATGGAATTGGAAGGTCTGCAGCGACCCAATAAAGTCGCTTATCACCTTAACATTACCCGCACCGAGATTGATCGCATCTCTAATATTGTCCACCGCATGCGCGAGTTTTACAGCCCGCTAAGGTTAAAACGACCGGGGCAACCGGTCAACGGTGATGCCATTGACGATTTTTACCGATCGACTGATGATGAACTCCAACCTATTGACTTACACACCATCTTAGAAAGTGTCTTACAACTGACCAACAAACAACTCCAACACCATCATATTGCTATCGCCCGAACCTGGTCCAAAGACATTCCGCTCCTGCATGGCAATGCCGATCAACTCAAACAAGTCTGTCTAAATCTCATCCTCAACGCCATCGACGCCATGAGCGGCCAGCCGGGGACATTGCACGTGCGTACCGCCCCGGTGCATGCCCATCTCCAGGAAAATCGATTGCAGCCGGCGGTGCGCCTGGAGTTTAGCGATACCGGGCCGGGCATGCCGCCGGAGGTCTTGTCCCGGCTGTTTGAGCCATTTTTTACCACCAAAGAGCAAGGTTCGGGGTTGGGGTTATTTGTTTGCTACAAGATTGTCGAAGCCCATCATGGCCGGCTGCATGTCGAAAGTCATGTCGGCTTAGGCACCACCTTCACCATTCTACTACCTGTAGTTCAATCTTAAGGAGGCGATATGGCGCCACCGGCCCGCATTTTAGTTGTGGACGATGAGGAAAATATTCGATCTTCCTTACAAGAAATGTTAAGCCTGACCGGCTATGACGTCATCGCCGTTGAGAGCGGCGAAGCGGCCTTAAAGCTAGTGGCCGGCCAGGAAAAATTCGACCTGGCGCTCATTGATATCAAACTGGAAGGCTTGACCGGCATTGAAGTATTAGCCATGCTGCGCCGCCTAACTCCGGAAACGGTGGTTATCATTCTCACGGCCAACGCGTCGTTGGAGACGGCGGTTAAGGCCCTACGCTATGGTGCGCACGATTATCTGTTTAAGCCCTGCAAACCAACCGAACTCCAGGAAAGTATCGAACGAGGGCTGCGCAATCGCCAGCCGGAACTGCGTCAACAAGCGCTGCTGCACCAACTTGATTTTCTGGCCAGCAACCTGGAAGATATTCGTGCCACCTTGGGGCGGAACAAAGACGGGGAGCCGTTTCTGGTTGATTTTGACAATACCGCCGCCATACCTTCACCGCCAGCCGAAGACAATCCGTCACAGCCGCGCTTTTTGCAGCGTGGCCGGCTCACCGTAGATTTTTTGCGCCATGCCGCCACCCTCGACGGCCAGCTCATCGACCTTAGCCCGACCGAGTTCGATCTGCTGGCTTATCTGATTCAACAGGCCCCTCGCGTAGTCTCGCCGCAAGAGCTAACCATCAATGTGAAAAAGTACGAAACCGATGAGTGGGCGGCCAATGAAGCCGTCCGCCAAAATATTTACCGTATCCGGCAAAAAATCAAAGAGATCAACAACGATATCGACATCATCAGAACCGTGCGCGGGGTTGGTTACACGATTGAGGAATAATCGGATCTAACCCCAATATTTTCCGGTTTGAAGAGGTCGGCCCTTATGGCCGACCTTTTTTGTGGGCTGAGGTTCGCTCCTATCACAAAACTGTGACGGAAGTGTAATGCAGTTCTCACGGCACAAATTATAATCTGTATTATTATATATTATAGCACATCCTTTGGACGCGCTGTAGGGCAGGAGGTTAACCTTCCTGTCTGGGAGAGATACGTTAACAGCTAAATAACATAGAGAGAGAGCGAGGACTTTTTTAGGTAAGGAAACTAAGGAGGCAAGACATGAAATCTTTACTAGCCAAAAACAAAAAACAACGACTTGATTCTCAACCGGCCAACGAAGCCACGGGTCCGATTTCGGCTCTCAGGGACAACGACGCGCCCAATAAAATCAAAGTAGCTGACCAGCTCTACCACGAAGAAGCAAGCTACTTCACCTCTGATTTAGCCGAATACCAGGCTAATCTGGAAGCCATAGGACCGGCTATCGATGACGAAGAATCAGCATCGTATATGACCCCGCTGGTTCAAGTGACCGATGAAGCGATGTCGATCCGCGCTGGGAGTAAGAAACGAATAACGCAACTTTTTTTGAGCAGCGACACAACGATGCCGAAACACGATCCAGAGTCTCATGAACTTATTTTCGCATCAACCGGTCCTGCCGTCGATGAAATGACCACTGCTCAATACGCATCGTCCTTTTTTGCCTAAAATTATACTTTTAGATAAATCACATCGGTGTGGTTTTAGGGAAGTTAGGTAGAACATTTAACCTTCTAGACTTAGAGAGCTAAGAAGGTTTCTTGTGTTTCCGGCGTTTGTAGCGCCCTCAATCCGGTGAAAAAAAGACGTGGCAGGTTTCCAAAACGTAAGTCGGCACCGGTCAGGTCTGACCTGACTTGGAGTTGTGCGATGGGATCCAAACCCCGAGATCCCATCGCATCAACTCTACCTGCTGTACTTACAATTAGCTCGTTCTGATGGTATACTATGGAAGACTTGAAAAGCGGTATCTCCGGTCAAACGTTGCTATTAAATACGCCCAGTTTATGCCAGCTAAATCCGTTTGGTATTTTTATTTTAACATCGAGTTGAAATAACATAGTTAGAATTGTTTGTTTTTTGTCCTCGGTCAGCGGGTGAGATGTGGATGCGTGACGAAGCCAAATCAAAGGAACAATTGATGAACGAATTGACAGCACTCCGCCAGCGGCTGGATACCTTCCGCTCACTTGAGACTGATTTGAGGAAGGAAATCGCCGAGCGGGAGCAAGCGGAGGCCGCTTGGCAGGCCAGTGAAGAGCGCTATAAGCGGCTGCTGGGGTCGGTCACCGATTACATCTATACGGTTTCTATCCAAAATGGGCGTCCGGTAACCACGTCTCATGGGCCAAACTGCGAGGCCGTTACCGGTTACAGTTGGCAAGACTATGAAGCCAATCCGCTACTGTGGTTTCAAATGATTCATTCCGATGACCGGCAAATGGTTTTAAAGCAATCCGCCGCAATCATCGCCGGCGAGCCAGCCATTCCCCTGGAGCACCGCATCGTTCATAAAGACGGTTCAATTCGGTGGGTGAGAAACACGCCGGTAGTGCGCAAAGACGAACAGGGGCAGGTTGTTGCCTATGAGGGATTGATTACTGACATCAGTGATCGAAAACAGCTAGAAGAGCGGTTGGCGCTCCTGCATCAAGTAGGGCAAGAACTGACTCGCCTCCGGGATGAAACAGCAATTTTGAAACAGGTGGTTGAGGCGATTAAAACCGTCCTGCAATGTGAGGGAGCCGGCTGCGGTCTGGTTAACGCCTCGACTCGTGAACTTCAGTATCATCATCATCCTGATGACCAGCTGGTGCCAGCCATTCCTGGAACTCAGACATTCACCAAGAAAAAAAATAATAACAACCTTTCCACCCATCAGGTCACAAACGTCTCTAACGGTTCGCAGAACGGCTATTGCATTCCCTTTTGGCCTGATTGGTCCGGCCGCTCAAAAGTATTTGTGCCCATGGTGATCGGGCATCGGGTCATTGGCGTGCTGTATGCCATCAGTTCAGGAACCCGCCCGTTCTCGGCCGAAGACCGACAACTGTTGCAAACATTGGCCGATCAAACGGCCACGGCTATCGAAAATGCGCGCCTGTATCAGGAAGTTCGACAGCGAGCCGAAGCCGAACGAACTGCCCGTGAACAGGCGGAAATTATGCGTGAAGCGACCAGTTCGCTGGTCGCGTCGGTTGAACTGAATGAAGTTTTGGACAGCATTTTAACCCATCTGGCACGAGTAGTCCCTTACCAAAACGCCTGTATTTTTCTGTGGGATGACGATCTGCTCCACGCTGTGGCCGGGCGCGGTCCCCAAGTACAGGAAGAGGTCGTTGGTCGCCACTACCCCATTATGGATGGGTTTCTCTATCAAGCCATCGAAATCGGCGGCCAGCCGCTTTTTCTGATCAACATGCTGTTGGGGTTAGGCAATGGCGATTCCTTTCCCGGCCGCATCGTTTTACCCCTGCGCGTCCGCAATCGGATCATCGGCTATCTCACCCTCGATAACGAGGGGTACTCTCATTATATTCAGGCCCAAACCAACCTGGCCGAAGCCTTTGCCAATAAAGCCGCCATTGCCATTCAAAACGCCCGGCTGTTTAGAAAACTGCGGGCCAGTCACGAACAATTACAGTCGCTTTCACGGCGGTTGGTTGAGTTGCAAGAGACCGAACGGCGCCAGATTGCGCGCGAACTGCACGATGAAGCCGGCCAAACGTTAACCGGTTTGATGGTCGGGCTGCGTTTACTGGAACGTGAGGCAGACAACCCTGAGGCCGTTTTGGCTCGAGTGGCTGAGCTAGAACGCACCACCGACACCGTCTTAGAAAATGTTCACCGGCTAGCCATGAACCTGCGGCCGGCGACGCTTGAGCATTTAGGTCTGGTAGCCGCCCTGCGTCAGCACATTAAATCCTTTAACGCCACTTACCGGCCCAAGGCCCAACTGGCGGTCATGGGCATGGACGATCATACTCGCCTACCCCTGGCACTTGAAACCAATGTTTATCGTATTATCCAAGAAGCCCTAACGAATATTGTCCGCCATTCTGAGGCCACCCACGTTGATATTGTGCTCAAGCAAGATGAAAACCAAATCTCCATTATTGTCGAAGACAACGGTGTAGGCTTTAACGCCGGGGCCATTATGAAAACGGGCCGTTTGGGAATTCTAGGAATGCGCGAGCGGGCCGAAATGTTGGCCGGCAATTTGAGCGTTGAAAGTACGATTGGCGTCGGGACAACAATTTTTGTGGAGATACCTTATGACCATTCGGATTCTCATTGCTGACGACCACGGCGTTATCCGCGCCGGTTTACAAGCCCTCTTTAATGCCGAAACCGACCTGGAAGTTGTAGGCGAAGCGGCTGACAGCCACACCACCCTGCGCCTGGCCCAAACACTGCAACCCGACGTTTTTCTGATCGATCTGAGCATGCCCGGTTTGAGCGGCATCGAACTGACGCAGCGCCTCAAGGAAGTGCAGCCCGACGCCCATGTGCTAATTTTGACCGCTCATGAAGATGACGGGCTGCTGCGAGAGACGATTGAGGCCGGCGCGTCCGGCTATATTGTTAAGCGAGCCATCGGCTCCGAACTGGTTGATGCCATTCGCACGGTCCACTTGGGTAATATCTACGTACATCCTACTATGACGCGCGCTTTACTCAAAGAATTCTACCCCGAACCGACTCCGGAAGAATCAGCCGGATCGTTGGTTGATACCCTCACCCCACGCGAGCGGGAAGTGCTGCAATACATCGCTCAAGGTTACACCAACCGCCAGATTGCCAACAGCTTGGGAATTAGTGTTCGCACCGTGGAAGGTCATCGGGCCAATTTGGTCGATAAACTGGGTTTACAAAGTCGAGTCGATCTAATGCGCTATGCGAAAGAACTTGGTCTACTTGAATGAAGCAAGGCCCATTACCGCTCCTTTTAGCCCGAGTTATGCCACAATACACGTACAAACTACGTGGTTTCGTTGAATTTTATACGTAACTTCTACACGCGTGATTTTCCGATCCGTACGTACTTAGTCGCCGGGTAAATTTCCACAAATCAGGAGATAATTACGCTTCACAATTCCTCCCTTTTTTAGTATATTAGTATCAATAGCTGACCTAACGTATTGCTTCACGGTTAATGACCAAGACGTTGTTACCGGTAGTCAAGGGCAATGACGTCTGCCATTTTCGCAACTTCAATCCAATCCCTAACTATTTTTCACAAAACTTAATCTGTTAGTTCAAGTGCTCCATCAATGATTGTCTGAATGGAGACTACCAATATGTGTTGTTTATTGATCACAGGTAAAAAATAGCCTAAAAGCTACTAATCCCATAAGGAGTGAGTTATGATCGCCAATTATGACCTTTTCAATCAAAAACGGATCGTTGTGGATCAAACAACCAACCGAATACGTGTTAATAGCCGGAAGAACGGTACTCACATCACGACTGATGAATTAGATCCGGTCTTTGCGGGAGTAATCCAACAATATGGATTTTCCATTGTGGACGAAGAGGTATCCGGACATATGGCGCTGCTGCTTGAAGACTCAATGCCGATGGACGTTGCGGTTTCATCAAAAATGTCCGTGTCAAACTATGAAGAAGGGTTAAGTTATTTCAAGGGAGATAGAGAAACCTCCGTATTTAACCTTTCGATAGTTGACGAAGATACTGCGGCTTATAGTGCCCAACTTTTGAGTTAAAGCGCGTCAGGCTATCTTCCTATACTAAACCTGTGATCTAAACTTAAGATCATTTACAATTATAAAACCCTCGCTACGGCAGCGAGGGTTTTAGTTAATTTCAATCGATCACGATTGGCTCAGATTTAGCCTTCCAAACCGAGCCATCTGTCATCGACGGCAACAAAAGATACGATTGTTATTTATTGCCGTATCGGTAAGCCGGGCCATTGATCGGCGCGGCCCACCGAACCCCATTCGCGATAACTTGCTGTACTTCCGCCTGATGGTAAATCGGGTGGGTTTCATGACCGGGGCGGAAATAGAAAATTTTGCCGTTGCCTCGATAAAAGCAGCAGCCGCTGCGGAACACCTCGCCGCCCTCAAACCAACTGATGAAGACTAATTCGTCCGGCGTCGGGATATCAAAATGCTCACCATACATCTCTGTGGCCGGAATATCAAAGTAGTGATCTAGCCCGGCGGCAATGGGATGGCCGGGATTGATCACCCAAATCCGCTCTCGTTCCCCGGCCTCGCGCCAGCGTAGGCTGCATGTCGTGCCCATTAATTTCTTGAAGATTTTAGAATAGTGCCCCGAGTGCAGGACCACCAGCCCCATTCCGGCCATCACTTGCCGGTACACTCGCTCGACAATATTATCTTGTACTTCGTTATGAGCTTTGTGTCCCCACCACAGCAGCACGTCGGTTTGCGCCAATACCGCGTCCGTTAGCCCATGGTCCGGTTCATCGAGCGTAGCCGCCCGCACCCGAAATCCGTGATTCTCCATGGCTTGGCCAATAACCGCGTGCATTCCGTCTGGATAAAACTCCTTAACACGCTCATCCGATTTCTCGTGTCTAAATTCGTTCCAAATAGTAACGTTAAGTTCTTGCATAGTGATCTCCTGTAAAAATAGTTAGATGGTTGGCCAGTTGGATAGTTGGCTAATAAATAACCAACTAACCATCCAACCGACAGTTCCTTGGTCGTTGCTATGCCATATGAATGATAAAGCAAGCTTTGTCGCTCCGATAAAAGCAATTGTTGACGCTGTATCGAGATCATACCAACGTCACTTTATTTATTCAAAAATGCCTTATCTCTTTTTTTATAGAATAATTTGGCAAAGCCCGGAGAGCGACGTAAGATTAGACTGCAAATTTGGACAGAATATAGATTACAGGGATGTTATGTCACACGCGGTTGAACACGACGTTATTATCATTGGCGCGGGCGCGGCCGGATTAGCCGCGGCCCAACATCTTAAAGCTGCCGGCGTAAACGCTTTAGTAATCGAAGCGCGCCATCGTCTAGGCGGTCGGATCTGGACCGATCATACCTACGGGCCGGTCGAATTGGGGGCCGAGTTTATTCACGGCGAACACGCCTCGACCTGGCAGATAATCAATCCAGCCGAATTAGAGGCTGAACCCTGGCCGCGTGGCAGGCAGAGGGGCCAAGCTAATTACGATCTCTTTACCCGGCATGGCCACCTGCTAGCGGATGAATCGCTGCCCGGCCGGATTGGCTTCCTTCTTGAGCAGGTGACTACCTATACCGGCCCGGAACGTAGCGCCCAAGATCTGCTTTTGTCTTTGGCCGGGGCTGATCAAGAGGCGTTTTTATTTGCGGCTAATGGATTGGCCTGCATCGAGGCGGCTGAAGTGGCTCGCTTGAGCGCCCCGGCTGTTAGCCATGAACGTGCGCTCAATACGGCCGGTTGGGAAAACTTCCACATTACCGCCGGCTACGATGCCCTCCCCGCGCTTCTGGCTCAGGGTATTGAGGTGCGGTTTAACACTACCGTAACGCAAATCGAGTGGGCGGACGCACAAGTACGGATCGAGATACAAAACGGCCAAACCCTCACTGCACGGCAGGTTATCGTCACTGTGCCGCTGGGGGTGCTGCAAGCAGGCCGACCTCGCTTTCTACCGGCGCTACCTGAGGTCAAACAACGGGCCATCGAGCGCCTGGCCATGGGTCATGTCACGAAGCTGGTGCTCCACTTCAACCGGTCGCTTTGGCCGGAATTCACTTTTTTACGCACCGACGGCTTTGTACTAGCCTGGTGGCCGGCCGGCTCGGCAGATGCACCGGTGTTGATGGGTTACATCGGCGGGCCGGCAGCTCTCAAACTAGCCGCCTTAGGCCAGGAGCGCGCCATCGAACAAGGCTTGCAGGAGCTAAGCCAAATTCTGGGTAATGAACTCCGGTCCGCCTTTGTCGCCGGTCGCCTGGTTGACTGGTCTATCGATCCCTGGAGCCTGGGTGCGTATACCTATACGCCCGTTGGCGCCGGCCAATCCAGGGCCGACTTGGCCGCTCCACTGGCCCCCACCCTCTTCTTTGCCGGCGAAGCAACCTCGACAAACGGCCATGTGGCCACCGTTCACGGGGCCATTGAAACCGGCTGGCGCGCCGCGGCCGAACTGTTGGCTGCCCGCTAAAATTACCGCCATAAGTAGTTCCAGATATCTAATAGCTACCCAGTTTTTTTTGAAAGAAGCTGAGCCAATTCACGCGCAAACGTCATTATCTCTTCATTATCCGGATATACCTTTATATTTTCTTGAATGAGCACAGGTGCCTTCAAACCCATCTGTAAAATCACATTTTGTTGGCCGACGACGAGGAGGGCTTGATTTGAACTCGCGAGCTTAATAAATTTGCGTACACGCGGATCATTGTCTAGCCGACTGCTCCAGCCTAAAATAGAGGGAATGATCAAACATGAGGTGCGAGAGGCTAAAGGCAACGCGTGATCAAGCGTGAGATCAGGGACCAAAACCAAGCCGTGGAACCCACTTGTATGTCGTGTCGTTAACCCCACCATCTTCACCAGCAAACCGGCGTCACGTAATTCCGTGACAAAGATAGTTGCCACCTTTTCATCAAATCCCTCACTCCACAAAACAAAGACATAAGCCATAGGTTAAATATCTTCAAACCTCAATTTATTTAGAAGTCAGTATAGCCAAAACGGACTACACTTAGCTCTTCACCCTCTCTCAGGAGTCTCTCAGTGTCTATCATAGGTCTACAAGAAGTATTGTTTTTTTGGTAGGTCTATGATATTCTAGGGAGAAGTATTGACCCACAGAGGTTTAATAAAGAAATTCGTAATGGATGCTGAAATTTCTCTTTCAAAACTCCAAACCGATATTCATAATGCCCTCCAGTCCTGGCATGACGTTCATTTAGATACCAGTCCCCTCGATTATCTACAGCTTTATCGACAGGTACCGGCCGGCGGCAGTATCAGCGTTCGCCGCGCCACTAACGAAATCCTCCTAGAAGCGCTCGAAACCTTAGCCGTTGAACACAAATACAGCGCCAATTTATTGCGCCAACATTTTCTAGATGGCGTCCTGATGCATGCCATTGCTAATCGGCTGAATATTGGTCAATCAACGGCTTATCGCAAACAGCAAGAGGCGCTTCACCAACTGGCACTGATTGTTCAGGCTAAGGAGCAGCAAGCCAGATTAGACTATCAAATTAATTTAGAAAAACGGTTAAGGTTACCGGCCAAGCCCCACCTATTTGGGGTGGAAGCTCGGCTTGATGCCTTGCTTGAAGGATTGCTAGCCCCGGCGACCTCGTGGCTGACTTCAATCGAGGGGTTGGGCGGCATCGGCAAAACCACCTTAGTTAACGCCGTTATTCGTCAACCGGAACTGATGACGGCGTTTCAAGATATCGCCTGGGTGAGCGCCAAAAAGAGAGCCTTCTTTCCCGGGATGGGGTTTGAAGAGGGAACGTCCCCCATATTAACCGTGGAAACGCTGATTGATATGTTGTTGGAACAACTCAATCAGACAGCCGCACTGACTCAACCTCCATCAGAGAAAAGAAACATCTTGACTCGGCTGTTGAAACAAACACCTTATTTAATTGTAATTGACAATTTAGAGACGGTGGTTGATTATCAAACGCTGCTGCCGGTGTTGTGGGAAGTTGCTAACCCCAGCAAAGTTGTGTTAACCAGCCGTCACAGCCTGCGCGCGTATCCCGATGTCTCTTGTATTACCCTGGATGCCCTGAGCCGCGCCGATACATTTGCGTTGATTAGATATGAAGCCAATATGCGTGGCTTACCCATGCTGGCCAACGCTGCCGAGGCTGATCTTGAGCGAATCTATCAGGTGGTCGGAGGTAACCCCTTGGCCCTCAAGTTGGTGGCGGGCCAAACGGCTTTTCTGCCCTTATCTCAAGTTCTGGATAATCTCAAGGCGGCTCGTGGCAAAAGCATCTCCGAACTTTACACTTATATTTATTGGCAAGCCTGGGAAATGCTGACCAATCCCGCCCGACAAACGTTACTGGTCATGCCTTTGGCTCAAGAAGGCGGCTTGAAACACCTCCTGGCTTTAAGCCAGCTGGAACCCGGCGACCTACACGACGCGCTCCAGCAGTTAGCAACGCTATCGCTGGTGCAAGTTGAAGGTGACCTTGAAAATCGCCGCTATTCGATCCATCGTTTGACGGAAACATTTTTACTCAATGAGGCAATCAGTTGGCAAGCATCTGTTTGACCGATCATCAACGGCGAACGGAATTTTTTCATGAGACGATTTTAATCAACCTGACTTATTGGCTGGAATGGTTAGCTGAGGCCAAAGATACCGATCCAGCCATCTTGAACCACGAACGCAACAGCATTATCCGGGCCATTTCATACGCCCTTAACTATGGCGAACCGGCCTGGCCGTTGACTTATCAACTTATCACCACCTTTTCCCCCTACAATGAGCGAGGAGGCCAGTGGGAAATCTGGGGAAAAGTTATCACCCAGGCTATTCCCCTGGCCGAGCAGGTCGGCGATACCTCAGCCCTGGCGGATCTCTCGTCGTTGTTGGCTCGTTTGTTATTTTGGCAGAGTCAATTTCAAGAGTCGACCATTTACTACCGGCAAGCCATCAATGCTGCCCGTCAAATTCAGAATAGGGGCATTGAAGCCCGAGCTTGTTCCAATTTAGGCTATTTCTATATTGAATATGGCTATTGGCATCGCGCCGAGGTGCTGTGCTGCCATGCTTTGAATTTATTTAAACAACTCGACAACCAACATGGCCAGGCCCATACGGAGAATCATTTAGGTATACTTTATATCTGGCAAAGTCAGTGGCGCAAGGCCGAACATCATTTCAACCAGGCCTGCCACATCTGGCAGAAGATGGCCGATAACAACGGTTTAATGTATGGGCTGACCAATCTGGGGCTGCTGTTTGTAAAAACCAACCAACCGGAAAAAGCGCTATTTTGTTTAAGGGAAGCGCTTCATTGGGCGCAGGCTACGGGTGAAACCTATCGGATAGGGAATATCTATCTCAATATGGGGTTGGCCTACAAATTGCAGGGCAATTTTAAAGAGGCTGAAATAGCGACTCATCAGGCCGAGGCTATTTTTCAGCAACATGCGAATTTATCGGGGCTAACGCATGCCCAGGAGAATCTGGGTATTATCTATGAAGCGCAACAAAGTTGGTCCCAGGCGATCAGCCATTTAGAGCGCGCCCTGACAGGGTGGCGGACCTTAAATAAAAAGCAAGATGAAATTCAAATCCTAGTGCATTTAGCCAAATGTGAGCTGAGAAGAGGCGATCAGCGACAGGCCACCATTTGGGTTAATGAAAGCCAGCAGTTATTTAATCAGTTTCCTCACTTGCGTCGGAAATATCACTTACCTGAACAGTTAGAATATGTCAGTCGTAATTTACTAGAGATGGCTTTATAGCACCGTTTCGGGAACTTAGAAACAAAAAAAGGTTGATGAGGAATCCTCATCAACCTGCGGCCTTGTCACCAGCCATTAACAACCGCCACCCTGGCTGCCGCCATTTCGGCAGGTAGGGACTTCAGACATCGTCCCCAACTCCAACAAGTCGACACCCACGATGCCGGACGAACCGGTAACTACGGCCACGACAACCATACCAACGACAACTTTATTAATCCGTTGCTTCAACATTTCCAATGACCTCCATTTTGGCTAGAGGCTTACTGAGTGTGGGGACCCCCTACTGCTAAAGCAGTATGCGCGCATGCCCCAATAAGCACGGGTTATGATGTTGGACGACTTTCTCCTGCATATCGTTCTTGACAGTTCCGATCAAAACTCAACGACAACTACACCCATCATAACAAAATCCCATCACTAGATTCGTGCGGTCCAACGCAAAAAACCGTAATCTCAACGCATATTTTCGTTGAGACGTTTAAATGACAGAGGGGATAATGGAACCTTTTGAGAAAGAGCAGGTGGTTCAATTAGTCGATCGCTGGCTCGAACGATCGCACTTGAGCCTTAAACAAGTATTGGCCCGCGTTCAGGCCCAAGGCTGCGACGTGAGCAAAGATTATTTTGACAATCGATTCCGACGATTCGACGTGCGCCCCGACATTCCGCCCGATTTAACCCTGGCCATCATTGCCGCTTTCACCACCGGACTCGCCCCCAGCGAATGCTGCACCCCGGCCGAAGCCATCGAACTGGCCCGGCTGACCCATTTACCAATTGATCGATTCAACGACATGGGGGAGTTTTTCCCAGACCAGGCGTTCGCCGAGGTGTTGGGGCGTTACATGCCAACCAGTGTTGGGCCGGACAAAACAGCCGCTACCACCACGCCAAACCTAATGCTCACACCACCGCTCCATCTTCCCGGCAAATCCTACCACCGTCTGGTTGGCCGGACGCGTGAGCTTGAGCAACTCCTGGAGCTACTGCGTGAGCCGGAACGCAAACCGATTGTCGCGGTGATCGGGCTGGGCGGCATCGGCAAGACAACGCTGGTGCAGGAGGCGATGGATCGGTGCTGGCAAGAGGGCCTTTTCGATCACATCGTCTGGACCAGCGCCAAAACTGAACGATTCGTTGGCGAGGGAACGCACAAAATCGAGATATCCGACTTCAGCTTTGAGCGGCTGCTCGATGAAATCGGCCGCCAATGCGACCGGCGCGAGCTGCCGAAAATGCCACCGGCCGAGAAAGAAGCCGCCGTTAAGCACCTGTTGCAGGCCAAACGCGCCTTAATCGTGGTGGACAACCTGGAGACGGTGCCGAACAGCGAAGCCTTTGTTGAGGCTATCTGCCAAATTCTCGGCCAGAGCAAACTCCTGATTACCAGCCGCCACCATATCCGCCACGAGCGCGCGTACACCCTGGACTTAAGTGGCTTGTTCGAAGCAGATGGCATCGCCTTTTTGCGCGAGGACAGCGCCGAGCGCGGTATCGACCTGGTGGCTCAGGCCAGCCAGGCCGATCTGGTCGAGATCTATCGCGCCTCCGGCGGAGCGCCACTGGCAATGAAGCTTGTCATCGGCCAGGTCAGCCGCTGGCCCTTGGAGCGTGTGCTTGACAACCTCAAAGCCGCTAGATATGCCGGCCCTAACTATGACTTCTACCAATTTATCTTTAAACATTCCTGGGACCTGCTCACGCTAGAGGCCAAGCAAACCCTGGTCTCAATGGCCGTCTTTGATCTGGCCAACGGCTGCACGGAAGCTGCCCTGGCCCCCGTCTGTAAACTGTCGCCGGACATGCTCCAACTGGCGCTGGATCACCTCATCCTGCTCTCCCTGGTCGAAACCTTCGGCAACCTCACCACTCGCCGCTACACCCTCCATTCCCTGACCCACTATTTTATTTTGTCCGATATTGTGAAGAAGTGGAGTTAACTTTATGAGTAATGAACCCAATTGGCTGGCGTTTTTTGAAGATCGCGAGCGGTTGTGGGCCGACTATTATTTGGATTTTGCCGAGCAGAACGCTCGCCGCGATGCGGAAGCGTATGAGCGATTGGAAGCTGAGAGCGGTAATTTGTTAAAGATTGTAGCTTGGCTTTCGGAGCAGAACAGAACCGAGGGGATCTTGCAATTGGCCGAGGTATTATGGCAAAAGAGCGATTTTATGCGCAGCCGGGGCTTTATGCAGCGAGGTCTGCCGCTGCTGGAGCAAGCGCGGGCGGCGGCGTGTCGAATCGGCGATTCCGAGGCTGAAATCATTTGGCTCGAGGCGTTAGCTAATGTTCATTGGTCTATCAATAATTTTGCCTTAGCTCAACCGCTCTATGAACAAGTCATGGAGTTGGCCCAACAGAGTAATAAGCCGCGACTTAAAGCCCAAGCCCAATTGGGTATGGGGCGTTTACAGATGGATTTGGGACATCTTGAAGATGCCGCCATTCTATTAAAATTAGCCCTACAAGAGTACCGACAAATTCAAGATTATGAAGGCGAAATCATAACCCTAACCTTCTTGGGCAATTTGCTGAGTTTGCAAGGCTGTTTTGCCGAAGCCGAAGCGTATTTAGAACAAGGTATTCTTCTGGCCCAGACTCGACAGAACCGCCAAAGTGAAGCTGCTTTACGTTACGCCTTGGGTTACAACACGGGGGTAGCCCAAGATTGGCAGAAAGCAGCCACTCATTTCAAAGCCGCTACCGATATGGCCCGCTCTGTAGGGGATCGATTTTTGGAGGTACGGGGGCTTCATAATCAGGGTGAAGCTTGGCTAGAGTTAGGTGATGTTCACCAAGCAGTGACCCTACTGGAAGAAGCTGTTATCGCCCAGGAATCACTTGACGACATCTTAACGAAATCGTTTACACATTTTTACCTGGCCAAGGCCTACAACATTCTTAATGCCCCGGCTAAATCGCTAGATCAGTTGAGAGTGATTTTTCCCTACTTATTAGAAAGGCGGGATGCGCCGGTGTTAGCCACTATGGCAACTGAGGCTGCCTGGATTATGGCTGATAACCATCTGAAACAAGGCCGGGCTGATCTGGCTCAATCTGCCCTACAAGATGTGTTACTTCTCGCTCCCGATCACATGAGCCATATCTGTTACGATGCGGAGAGGTTGCTCAATTCCATAACCCACGAGCGTGTGGTAGAGGATGAGTTGATTTGAACTATGTTAGAACTAGCTGAGAAATAATGAGAGTCGCAGGAGAGACCAAAGTAGCATTTCTAAATTACAATAATATTAAATTACAATTCATGCCTTAATTTTAGGAGATAAAAAATGCCGTCAAAGAATGGTGGATCAGGTGGCGAAATTGCCAAAGTGGGACCAACAATTCGTCTAAAAAATGAGGTCAAAGATGAGTTGGCAAGAGTCTTGATGTCCGAGAAAATAGACTTAGAGAGTTTTGACTGGAGTCGCTTACCCGAAGCGAAAGAGGCTGCATTCACCTGGCTTCATTTGTATCATAGTTTAGTTTATCTGGCTGCGGCCTTAGATGAAGTGGGGCCGGAAGAAATTGACCCCCCAGAAGATGGAAATAGTTGGAAGTACGGGCACAAAGTTCCGGCTTTTACGATAGGTGGTGAAGGTGAGATTGGTTGGTTTTATCCTGAACTCATGGGGGCAGCGTTTTCCACCGGACTGAAAGGGGAATCGCTTAATGTTCTGAACCCAACGACTACGGTAACCGAACCTATGCTTACTAGCAATCTGGCCCAATTTGCTGAATTGGAAGGTAGTACGGCGCCAATATTAAAACATTTTTTAACAAAACTAAAAACATACGCAACGAGCATTGAAGCTGCTCTTGCAGCGAACCCTGGTCAAGCTAATCATATCCGGGCAAATTGGTTAAACCTATGCTACGCATCGGTGGCCGAGCTAAGTCAACTTGATCTCGACAACAGTCACACCCATACCTTTTTGCAACAGGCATTAAGCCACCTCAAGCAGATTTGGGGGGACCAACCAAATGCCAAATTAAATTTTGTAACTGATTGGCTCCCGCTCGTGGCCCTGGACAATGATAATTTTGTGGCTGAATTTGAGGTATTATTCCCATTTTCGGAAGCTAAAGAAATCATCGCCACCGGTACCGAGCAGGCCAAGCGTGAGTTAACTATTCTGACGGTAATGCTTAAGGAAATAAATCGAGACAGCTATACATTTATTTATAAACGGCTCACCGGGGAGCCCGATGTTGAGGGCGTTAGTCATTGTCTTGAGAATGTAGTTCCCAGAATTACGACCCTGATTTCAGATGATGCTCAAAAACTTGCCTGGAGTTATCTTCTTTTTGCCACCTGCGGTTCAATCGTTTGGCTCATAGGTCAGCAGTTAAATCGCGTCCCTGACCTTTGAGGTCTATTAATGAGGAGACATATGGATGCCCACTAATGATGGATATTGCGACTATGAAATTCGATTAGCTTGGGATAGTACGGACGGTGTCATTGTAAATGACGTCCCAACAGGCAAATACACAGGGACGACGTTGGACCAACTAAACTCGCACGATCCTTTTAGTATCATTAAACAAAATGTTGGCGATGCTGTTACAAAGTTACTCTTTCCTCAATCGCAGGATGTGGAAACATTCAAAAACATGTGGGGCGATTGTCAACGAATTCGGATTCGTCTGGTTTATCCAGCGGATATAGATCAACAAGCCGAGCTGTTAAAGATTCCGTGGGAGTATATTTATTTACCCCTTAATGAACAGAATCCGGCTGATCGGGGAAATTGGTTGGCTCTTAATGATGACGTTTCAATTGTACACAGCTTGCCAAACGTTCAGGGGCCCATAGCGAGCATGGCCCAAGCGCGCAAGATCAAGGTGGATTATGTCTCTTGGCTGGGAAATGACAAAGAGGAAGAGAGGGGTATATTTAAGCGGTTTGAAACAGCAATCCAAAGCCTAAAAGAAGTTACCGACCTTTCTGTATATGGATCAAATATCGGTATAACGCCTGATGGGTCATTACCAGAACCGGCTGATAAAGTGTCTCTGGTTGAAAAGGCCTTACAAAACACCAACCTGCTCCATATAACGTCGCATGGCGCCTCAGGTAGTGAGGGCAAACTAGAGCTTGAGGACGGCGATGTGTTGACGCCCGATGAGGTATTTAATGCGGATTTCTCAGCCCAGATCAAGGCCATTTTAGTCCTTAGCTGCCAGTCAGGTGGGGGTACAAGTAGCTTCGCCTTGCAATTTCATTTGCGGGGCGTTCCCGTTGTTATTGGCATGACCCACGTGATTCAGTTCGATCCTGCCGAAGATTTTGTGGCCGGCTTCTATAATGCCTTGTCCCGCAACCTTACCCTTGGACTGGAATTTGCCATTGTCGCCGGCCGCCGGTGTATGTACGAAAAAGTACGAGGGAATTGGTATGCTGGATTTGGTCTCCCTCGTCTTTTTTTGAATGGATCAGACAGTTCGGTCATCCGTAAAGATAACTTATATCCTGATGATCAAATTATAAAATCCTTCACTGCTTTTAGAAATAACCTCATCGGTGATGACCCGTATAACATCCTACACCAAATTGATATTTCACAAGATAATCTAAATGCTTTAAAGAATTGGATTACAAATCGAATTCCTCAACGGTTATGGTATCTTATGATCGGCGAGGCTGATGATTTTAGAGCTAAACACATCGCGAAAATATTGAAAGAGCTTGAAGGGCAAGGTCACAAGTTGGTCTATCACTTTTGCCTGGATAAACCCCTTGAAACCGATAATCCCAACATGTTTATTGACACCAAGGATCGCCTTGCGTTTGTCCGCGACTCTCTTTTTCCCCAACTGGTACCGTATTTTGGTGAAGAAAAATATTTTGAATGGTGCCCCCTAGATCAGTTTCCGCTGCTTACCCATAATGCACAAGATGCACTTATGAACTTCATTTATACGCCATTAGCCGCAGCAAAACTAGCCGATCCTGAGTATGAAAAGAGCATGCCGATCATTATAATTGATGGAATTGATCTTATTCCTCCCGGGCATAGTCGCAACAACAGCATCTTAGGATTGCTCCTTAAATACCAGGATATCTTAGGTAACGTTGCCCGCTTTCTGATTACCGCCAATACCCTTGACATAGACGATGACGACCCGGAAGCGAAGGCCCTTATTCAAGATATTCGTGATCTAACCCTTCATTATGGAAATGAGTTGCCTGATTTAATTATAGCCCCACCGATCACGTCTGACGGGTTACTCAACCGAGGTGTCGAAGAGAACTTTGAACTATCGAAGCCCCTAGAAATCCCGCCGGGTAAATCACAACAACAGCTAAATCAATACTTCCAAGCTGCAATTGAGCGGGCAAAACTCAATTATGAGCACCTTAATGGTGATCCCATTCTTGTAAATCGGTTGTTGGATGCCATCGCTCTAGCCTATGAACCTCTATCTGCCGATGATATGGCCTCGGTGATTGGTCTTCCGGCCAATAGCGACGAAATGATGAACCTACTCAGGGTGGTGGAGCCATTCTGCAAGCCGTATGATACGACTCAAGAGCATAGGCTTGTTCTATTTCATTCCAAACTCAAGAAATACATCCTCAATAATATGGATGTGGCATTTACCCACGAACTCTTCATTAAAGCGTTTAGTTTGATTAAAGATACGGCCAAAAGTGCTAAGTGGTCGAAAGTAAATGATTGGTCCAAGTTATCTCAAACAAATTGGGCTAATTTGTCAGCTCCTTCAACAAAATATACGGTTAAATCCAGTGAGGTGCTACTTCCCAGATATGTCCGGCGTTATCTGGTGCATCACGCTTATGAAAGCTACAGTGCAACGGCCTGGCGCAATAGTGAGGCCCGTATTCGTCGAGCGGATTCATATCTGAATTTGATCTGCGATCCCGGCTATCGCACCGTTCGTTTAGCCGAGGTGGGATTGGAGGAATCCATCCAAGATTTATGGAATGGGTTACGAGTCATCTATACCGAACATATTCATAAAGCTGAAGCAACCATCGAACATACCGAACAAGCCAGGCTCGCCTTAGATCGTATGCTAGCTGCCAATCAGCCTGATTCCTATTTGCATCGGGAACTATTAGAGTTAGAAGAGACCTTCAGGCGTTGCGACGTTGATGAGAATGTGTCGAGGCTCAGAAATTTTTTACTATACCAAAAATAGATTGAGACC
>JAGRCC010000324.1:0-3989 GCA_020433785.1 Anaerolineae bacterium | reverse complement strand
TGCTTTCATTCTGATTTCAGTATAAAACCATAAGTTGTTTATCTTACCTTTTCATTCCTTTCTACAAAAAGCACCCCAGGATTATTCTGGGGTGTTTTTCATGGGAATCCCCACCTCTAAATGAGACCTGCTGAGAGTCCGGCCGGAGTCGGTGAGATGAGGCCGGTACATCATCGTAGTTCATTATGGTTATACTGTTGTCACTAGAACCAATCGATGTTCTCAAACCGTAAACAGAACCCTGTCCACCGCATACGGCAATAGAGTTAACAGCTTATGGCACGGCATTCCGGAAGATAAGTATTTAGAAGGGTTGATTTTGGCTATAAATAAGTTCCCGAGCGGAACAAAACCGTTGTCAATATAATTTATGGAGGGTTCAGCTATGAACGGTAAAACAAAAACGCGCACGGCGCAGCCTAAAGAAAAAGATCTGGAAGCTCGTATTGAAAAGCTTGAAGCACAGATCGCCGCAGCGAGTAGTCATTACACCAATGGAAGCGACAGTGACGAGGTATTGGGTTTCTGCGCTCTGCCCCAAGTACCGGAACGGGAGTTAGCGGCGGATGTGTCGCCTGATCGGGCTGAGCTCATACGCTTAATTGAGAAAAAGTGGGTTAATGGGACAAAATTGCGCTATTACTTTTTCGAGAGCGGCTCCTATTCGGCCGGGAATAGTCAAAAAGACCTGGTTCGAAAAGGTTTTGATATTTGGCGGAAGGTTGGCATTGGGATCACCTTTGAAGAGGTTACGGATATCAGCGAGGCCGAGATTCGAATTGGATTTCTTCAGGGCGATGGGTCATGGTCTTATGTTGGCCGCGATGTGATAGATATCCCTGGTCAGTATCAGCGGACAATGAATTTTGGCTGGGATTTGACCACCGATCCACGTAAGGAGGATGTTGCCGTTCACGAGATTGGCCACACGCTCGGTTTTCCTCATGAGCATCAAAACCCGTTTGCGGGTATTGTCTGGGATGAAGAGGCCGTCTATGACTACTTTGGTGGGCCACCCAACAATTGGGACCGTAATACGACTCTATATAACATCCTTCGTAAACTGTCGAGAAGTGAAGTCGAGGGGTCGGCCTGGGACCCGGATTCTATCATGCATTACGGATTTCCAGCCGGGTTAATTTTGCAACCTGAGAAGTACCGAGAGGGTCTACACCCCGAGTTGGGTCTATCAGACCATGACATTGAACAGGTTCGCCGCTTTTATCCGCCCCTTGAAGATACCTATCCGGAGCTCAAACTGTTCCGGTCGTATTCGCTTAATCTCGAGCCCGCTGAACAGAAGAATTTTTCCGTGGTTCCCTCCGAAACCCGCGACTATACTATCCAGACGTTCGGGCGTTCGGACACGGTCATGGTTTTGTTTGAAGACCAAAACGGCGATCTGAAGTACGTTGCCGGCGATGATGATAGTGGGACTAACCGGAACGCTCAAATCAACGTTCGGCTGTATCAAGGCCGGCGGTACATCCTACGTGTTCGGCTGTATCTCAACTATGCCACGGGTGAGACGGTCGTCATGATGTGGTAAGTAGGTCGTCAATAGCACCCAGATAGCCCGCTTTGACGTCCTAAGGGCTGAATATTGCCCATTAAATCTGAACCCCAGGATTAACCTGGGGTTATTTTTTTGTTTGGAAGCTATAGTATAAATCGCCGATCTGATAAAATCAGCCGTCTGGGGGAGACAGGTTAGAAATTGTTAGAGTCAGGTGAGAGATAGCGAGACGAGATCGGTAAGTCGCCGTAGCTTTTTTAGGCTATGCTGATTCTAAACTTAAGACAGTTACGCAACGGAGGCAAAAGCCAGATTAACCTTAATAACTTCCCCATTTCAAAAATCCACAAGGGTAATTGGTAATTGGTTATCGGTTATCGGCTAATTACCAATTACCAATTACCCTAACTTAAATGCGGAAGTTATTTAATTGCCGTTCCTTAGCTAATCAAGAGATGACTGAAGCTCAGTACCCGAAGTCCATGACGGAGCCAAGCCAACCCGGCAGCTTGCCCGATTAGCTTGACTTCTACATTATGGGTCCAGTTATCTATATCAATCGCGCTCATGTCCCGAGACACGACATGAGTTCGGGTGGCTATTTATCACTCACTCATGTGTCTCCTTGCTGTTTAAAAATGCCATAATGGCTGAGGCGACCGAGGCTTAGCTTGGACCGCAGGGCGACAATGATCAGGAGAGAATCATGGAGACGCAATTTGTAACGACCGTTACGATCAAAAGATTGAACGACGCCACCGGCGAAGTTATGGCTACCATCGCTGAACATCGATTTCAGCTTGAGCACGCCGGTATTTCAATGGCCCGCTATTATGCGGTGGCGGGCCAGCCCTATATGCTCCTGCTCAAACGAGATGCCGGTCCGTTTCAAAAAAATAAACCCCACATTTACCGGCTAAATTCAAACGGCGCCTTAGGCGAGTTAGTGAACCTGGCTCAGCCGCATCTTCCCCCGGTCGATCTGGGTTCGGGGTGGACCGCGGCTAATTTTCTGACAGTGGGTCATAAGGCCTGCCTGGTGCTCCATAATGCCCATACCGGCCGGATCAACCTTTATCAACCCCTGGCCGACGGCCGGCTGCGGCTCAAATCCAGCTATGAGCTAAATGACCTTAAACATAAGGACCGGTTCGGGCTTTATGCCTATCAAGGCAAAAGTTACTGCTTTGGGTTGAATACCGGAACGGGAGAAGCCGTCTTTTACACGGTCAACGGCGAGAAGATCGGGGACAATCTTTTTACGCCCGGCTGGACCAGTGTCGATCATCTGACCGTCAACGGCCAGACCTATCGGCTGTTGTATAAAGCCACCCATCAACCTGTGTCAGGCGCGGATCGGCCCCGGCATCGCGCCGGGCGGTTAGCGATCAGTCACCTGTCAGCCCAGGGTCTCGACTCCGAACTGATCTATGACAATGTTTTACCGGCCGGTTGGACCATAGCTCGTTTTTTCAAATTGAGAGACAGCTATGCGATCATGCTGTACAACCGCCACAACGGCCGGTATCAGATTAGACATTTTGGGGAGTGGGCCGGCGTCGGCACGGTGTTTCATTCGGGAAATATCGGCGCCGGCTGGACCGATTTAGAGCCTTATACGATGAGGGACTTACCTTACCTGATGGCGCTTAACGAAGACTCGGTTGACCCGGTTTATGTGGATGACATAGACAGCCTGATTGCCCCCAAATGCACCCATCAAAAAAAACAGCCGCCACCCTCTACCCGGCGGTCAGGCTTGCCCGCACCGGCTCGATTACCCGGCCCCAATCAGCCACAACAATTAAGCCACGTGTGCCCTTAGCCTAAATTTGCCCCCTTTCCGAGACCAGACCTGACTGGTTTCCAAACGATCTTAACCCGGCTAAATGGCCCGAATGACCCTAATTTTCTCTGAAACGTATCTCCAAAACCAGTCAGGTCTGTTGGGTAGCAACTGGGGTTATTATACGTATTTTCGGCGACAGATCGGTTTTTCCGGTTCAAATATTTCGATCGCGCGCCTTAGGGCGGCGTGGCTGGACGAACATTTTTCTAAAAAAAACAGATTGTCATGAATTTTGGCCGGTTGATTCTCATTTTGAGAGACTAATTTCTTTTTTTGAACAACCAATCGCAGCGGGAATTTAAATTATTCAAACTCTGGCTTAAGTGTTTAAACTCTGCGTCACATGTTTCAACAATTTTTTTAATTGTTCAAACTTTGCACGACATGTTTCAATAATTTTTTTAATTGTTCAAACTCTGCGCCACATGTTCCAACAATTCTTTTAAGTGTTCAAACTCTGCCTTAATTGTTCAAACTCTGGCTTAAGTGTTTAAACTTTGCACCACATGTTTCAACAATTTTTTTAAGTGTTCAAACTCTGCATGACATGTTCCAACAATTCTTTTAATTGTTCAAACTTTTCACGTCATATTCCGTTGCGGCGAGACATATTCACGTTTTTGA
>JAGRCC010000323.1 GCA_020433785.1 Anaerolineae bacterium | reverse complement strand
TTGGTTCCGGCTTGTCCGGGTTATAAGTTACGCAGTTGTACAAAAGAGGTGACAATCACTTTGCCATTAAAATGAGCGTCAGTTTGGCCCAAATAGGTCGATTTTTCGCATCTAAGTGACTGTCACCTTTTGAACTGCATAACTCATATCGTTAACCGATCGCCAGCATTCGTTCAACCGCTTGTAAAGCTCGAACGCGAATGTGCTCCGGCACATCGATCACATATTGGGTGAATTTTAGAGCGTCGCGCGTCTCTTCCAAGGTAATCTGGTTCATGTGAGGGCAGCGCACACTGCACAACCGCAGCATCTCCTTGTCGGGGTTGCTGGCAGCAATGTTGTCGCCCATAGCGCATTCGGTCAGCAGCAGGTAGCGCGGCGCGGAGGTTTCTTCCACGAAGCGGATCATGGCGGTGGTACTACCGGAAAAATCGGATGCCTCGACCACTTCGGGGCTGCATTCAGGGTGGGCGACAATGACCACATCGGGAAATTGGCGGCGCACGGCCTCGATATCGGGCACGTTGAATTTGTCGTGTACTTCACAACGACCGTGCCAGCCAATCATCTGGTAATCCATATTGCCATTGAATTTAAGGGCCGGGCTTTTAGTGGGAAAAACGATATGCTTGCCGGTCTCTTTGGCCACGTTCCCCGCCAGAAACTCATCGGGCAGAAAAATAACCGTGTCACTCTTCAGCGACTCGACCACGGCCACGGCGTTGCCGGAGGTGCAGCAGACGTCCGACTCGGCTTTCACATCGGCATAGGTGTTGATGTAAGTGACCACCGGCACGCCCGGAAATTGGGCTTTAAGCTGCCGCACATCTTCAGCGGTAATACTGGCGGCCAGTGAACAGCCGGCTTTTTCGGCTGGCAGCAGCACCGTCTTGTGCGGATTCAAAATCTTGGCCGTCTCGGCCATGAATTCTACGCCACAAAAAACGATGATGTCTTTGTCGGTGGCGGCGGCTTGACGGCTCAGGGCCAACGAGTCGCCGGTGAAATCGGGGATCGAGTGAAATAGGGCCGGTTCCATGTAATTGTGGCCTAAAATCACCGCGTTTCGCTCTCGCTTTAACTGATTGATTTCGGCGGCCAGTTCGGCTTTGTAGTGCAGCTCAAACTCGGGCACCACGTCGGCCAGTTTGGTTTTTAAGTCTTGATAAACAGCTTCAGCAATCATGGTTTTCTCTCTCTCAATATGATTAATTTTGGTTATCCAAAAGCAAACTGATGTCCAAAGCCTGGACGGAATGGGTCAACATCCCAATCGAAATAAAATCGACGCCGGCCGCCGCCACAGCCGCCACTCGCTCCAGCGACATATTGCCTGAAGCTTCCAACGGCACTCGGCCACCGGTCACCTGCA
The DNA here is from genome assembly GCA_020433785.1 of Anaerolineae bacterium. Next base: position 2,249 of record JAGRCC010000323.1, on the reverse strand, counting down.
CCGCCCGCCGCATATCGTCGAGGCTCATGTTATCGAGCAGAATTCGGTCGACGTTTAAGGCCAGGGTTTCTTCCAATTCAACCAGATTTTTGACCTCAACCTCAATCGGCCGCTGCCGGGGATCATTGGCCCGGATTTTGTTAACGGCTTCGGTAATGCTGCCGGCTGCGGCGATATGATTCTCTTTGATCAGCACCATATCGAACAAGCCAAAGCGATGGTTGCGGCCGCCGCCTAACTGCACCGCCCATTTATCGAGCAGGCGCAAACCGGGCGCGGTTTTGCGAGTGTCTAAAATCGCCGTGGGCATATGGCTTACGGCACCCACAAACTGCCGGGTCAAGGTGGCGATGCCGGACATGCGTTGTAAAAAGTTGAGGGCTACTCGCTCACCGCTGAGCAAGGCTCGCCCTGGTCCCTGGATTTCGGCGATAATTTGGCCGGGGGTTACGGCATCACCATCGGTTACGTGGGCGGTGAATTGAACGGACTGATCGATGAGGGCGAACGTTTGCGCCGCTACTTTTAAGCCCGCGATCACGCCAGCCTGCTTGGCCACAAAGCGACCGGTGAGGCGTAAATCCACAGGAACAATGCAATCGGTGGTCACATCGCCATCGCCGATGTCTTCAGCCAGCGCTTGCCGGATGGCAACTTCGATTTGGGGAAGCTGATCTTCCAAGTTGAAATTCATTGAGATGTCCTTTCTCTATCTGACCCATATTTTTGTCTTGTCTTCTGTCTTGTCATTTAGGGTCAAAAATATAATCGAGCGTTGATATTCGATTGGCCGTCGTTAAAAAGATTTAAACTTCCAACAAGCAGCGAGATTTTACAGAAAAGACAGTTGTTTGTCAATTGTCTTGTCAAGCAACTAAATTATTGTAACTTACACACTAACTATACCACAAACGCTAGTTTTTGTCAACAGTACACTAAGATAAACCTAGCGATCCGACTTAAAACCAGGTTTGAACGCGAAGGGCTTTGGCCAGGCGGGTTTTGTATTCAGAGCGGGGGATCTCAATGGCGCCGAAGCGCGCTAAGTGAGGGGTGATAAATTGGGTATCGAGCAGCACAAAACCGCGCGTTCGTAAATGCTCGACCAGGTACACCAGGGCGATTTTGCTGGTGTCCGGGGCGCGGCTAAACATGCTCTCGCCGGCGAATACGCCTTGCAGTGAAACGCCGTACAGGCCGCCCGCCAGTTGGTCGTCGATCCAGGTTTCGACGCTGTGGGCAAAGCCTAACTCGTGGAGTTGACAGTAGCTGTCGATGATCTGATCGTTAATCCAGGTTTTTTCTCGCCCCTCAGCCGGTTCAGCGCAAGCGGTGATGACGGCCCGGAAATCGAAATCGAAGCGTACCTCAAAACCACCCCGCCGCATCACCCGTGCCAGCCGGCGCGGAACGTGAAAATCATCGAGCGGAATGATGGCCCTGGGATTGGGATCGTACCAGTAGATATGATTATCATCGTGGGCCATGGGAAAGACCCCTTGATAGTACGCATTAAGCAGCAGATGTGGGGTTAGATACATCACTCACCTATTTGATCATCATCGTATAACCTGTCATGAATGATTATATGAATGCCCCGCGCTTGAGCAACCTAACGAGCTAAGATCGCCAAATCCACCAGAGCCACGGTTCGCTTACACCGGCTTCAAGTTTGATCATCTCCGGCAAATCGCTACAATCTACCTCGTATGATGAACCGGTAATTTTGAAAGAGGTTATCCCTATGAAAGTGATCAAGGTATCTGTTAACGAGGCGATTGGGCATGTCCTGATCCACAATCAGGCCGGCCCGGATGGTCGGCGCGTGCTGCGAAAAGGAACCATATTAACCCCCGCGGATGCGGAGACGCTGCTATCATTGGGGCAGATGGAGGTCTATGTGGCCGTCATGGCTGAAGATGATATTCATGAAGATGAGGCGGCCCGTCGGTTGGGCGATCTTCTAGCGGAGTCGGGATTGACGATCTCAAACGCGGCTACCGGGCGGGTCAATTTGATCGCCGAGACCAGCGGGTTGTTCAAAGTGGATGTCGAAGGGCTGCTGGCTTTTAACGATCGCCCCGCGATTACCTTGGCAACGGTCTCGAACAACACTCCGGTTCAGCCGAAAAAGGTGCTGGGCACCATCAAAATCATCCCGTACAGCGTCCCCCAAGCCGAACTGGAAGCAGCCGAAGCGATGGGCCGAACGTATCACCCCCTGGTTGCCGTCAAACCGTTTGTGGTTC
>JAGRCC010000322.1 GCA_020433785.1 Anaerolineae bacterium | reverse complement strand
GCTTTCTTAATTTACACTGTATTTAAGTTTGGCCGTTGGTTTATCAACATGATGATCGGGTTAGTTGTGGCAACATTAGCAGGACTGGGCTTACCAGAAAATGAGATTAAGGTTCAAGCCCAACCACCGGCCCCGATAACGGTAAATCTCGTCATTGAGGAGGTTAGAGCGCTTGATGACGTCGATACGGCAATAGGGTCAGGTGATGCCGACTTCTTCGCCAAAAATATTCGCATTGATGGTCACAACTTCTCATCCACAGCCGTTATTGATGAACAAAATCAGGTGTCGCCGCATTGGCGCTTTGTCCATGCACCATCGCTCTCGGCGCGCACCTCATTCCCAATTGATATTGAAATTTGGGATGAAGATACCTTCTCCGATCAAAAGATCGATCTATTTTCCGCATCTGGGCGCAAATTACGCCTTTTCGTTGAATTCGATGATGAGATTTGTGGTATTAGTGGCATTCATAGCGATGGTGAGATTGGGATTAGCTTTTCTCATCTAGTCACGGTTGGAACTTGGCAAGATGGCGTGTGTCGGATTGATCGGGTTGACCGTGGTAATGAAGAGTACCGAGCTGAAATTAAATATTCAATTCAACTTGTTACTACTCCCACTGCACCTAAAATTCCTTTATACGCCTGGTATGACCCAGACCGTGGTGACAACTTTGCCACATCGAGTGTGAATTGGTACGGGCGAATAGGCGATAAGCGAACGCCTAATTACGGTTTTGTACGGATTGAAGGGTACGTTTATAACCCGCTGCTGCCGCAACCGGCCGGCACGTTGCCGCTTTATAGTTGGTGGTCTGATCTGCGTGATGACAACTTTATTACCACCCATCCAGGATGGGCTGGCGGACCTGGGAGCGAGCGTTCTCCTGATTACAAATTTGTTCGGTTAGAGGGATATATTCCGGCTGAACCAGCGCCCGATAGTCTCCCCCTGCATAGTTGGTGGAGTAACGGACGTGGCGATAACTTCGCCACGACGCATCCTGGTTGGCACGGCGCTCCCGGCGAACATCGTAGTCCAGATTATACATATGTGCGCCTGGAAGGATACCTCTTGGGTGGTCCCGATGCTGTTTCATCTCATGGTATTGTTGAGGTCAGCGCACCTGACATTAATTGTATCTTTGATATCGACTGCATCCTCAACCCAATTGATACCGTATCGGATATTTTCCTGCTCGACTCGGCGAATCCTGGTTTTTTGCAAACCCGCACCTGGTCGGTCGGCGAGCCTGGTACGCCGGCAGAAGGGATCTATGGCTACCAATATCGAATTGACGTCAGCGATAGTGCCGCTATTCTAGCCAAACCGTGCATCAACTCTCTATCTCTTGACTTCGGTCCGGTGGTACCTCTTGATTACAATGGAGATGGTCGGCTGGAAGATGTTTATGTCATCACAGCAGGAGGTTTGGGCACAGTGGCACCAAGTACCGTCCAGAAGAGTGGTAATATGATCACCTTTGAGTTTTTCCCAGGTGTGTGTGCCGGAAGCGTTCCCGGGGGAGGAGACAGCACCTTTTTCTTTGGGCTAAGCTCAACACATGCGCCACACGAAATCCGCGCAATCGTCCGTAGTGCTCTCCTTGATGCCGACGAAAGCCTAACCGCGCGCACTCCTGCAGCATCATCAGGATCTGAGTTTATCTCCATATGGCACGCCTGGTCAGAGACAGATGCGATGTTTCTAGAGCAACTCGCCACTGATTTCGATGGCGGCCCGATCAAACTCATTGCGTTCGACAATGGCGAGGCGTTGCTGCAAGCGCTTCGAAACCTCCAAGGCGATAGCCCTGACCTGATCTTGGGGCCAAATCTGTGGGCTGATGAATTAGAGTCGTTAGGCTTAGCCGGCGCTTACTGTCTGCCAGGACAGTGCCCTCAATGCGAGGGGGCCAATCCACCACCTTGGTGTCCATTCGCTAAAGGAGATTTCAGTTACAGCCGCAATAATGATTTTCAAATTGCCGGCTTGTGCGAACCCGATCAATGCCCGGTTTGCTTTGGACCCAACCCACCCCGCTGGTGCTGGGCGGCCCAACTTGATCCGGTCATCGCCCCGGACATCTTTCAGGCCGGCTTTGCCCGCCAACTCGACAACGGGGTCTTCCCCAACGGCGTCCCGATTTGGTGGGATAGTATCTCGGTGCTGGCGAATCCGGCCTGGTTCACCCAGCGTCAAGCAGCCTTGCCGGCCAGCTTGACTGAAATTCTGCAACTCAGAGAAGATTTCCCCGATCTGGTTTACGTTGATCCGAAGCTGGACGGTGATCCCAGCCCGGACCCAATGCGCCAATTTCTAGATGCGGTAAAAGGCGATCCCAATCCCCAGCCCAATATCGCCGGTATCTTGGTTATCGAGGCAGATCAATATCAGCAGTTAACCGGTATCGTCGAGCCGCCCCTGTATCTCTTTCCTCTATCCGACTACCAGCCTGAACCAATTGTGCAAGGTGTTTACATGAACCCACAAACGAACCAAAAAGATTTGGCTTTGGATTTTGCTTACCTGTTGGCCGATGAGGAGACACAGATTAAGCGCTTTCAAATAAGCGGGAGATTGCCCACCCACGGCGAAGCCTGGGAAACTGTGGCTGGTGAGTCCCTGATCCAATTTGGTCAACAGAATCTGCTCGCCTTTGAAGGCAATCTCCCCTACATTGATATTCCGGAAATCATACAGCGTCCACCAACAACGCCGCCAACTTTTGACAACGATGCTTGTGGTGTAGCGGCTGACGAACTATATGAGCGGCTACTGCCACCGTTTGGTGTGAGCGATATCGACCGGGTGAAAGCCGAGTTCGATGCCCGCCAGTTTGCGAACTTGTGCCGGCGCTACATGCCCAGTTTCGGCGCCGATGCCTGCGCTCACCGGGCCGAGCTGATTTTTGCCCGGACCTACGCCGAAAGGCGCGGTCAGCCTTTTGCAGCCGGCCTAGCCAAAATCACTGCCGAGTTAGGGTTGCCTGTCTGCCGGCTGGGACCGGCTCCAAAATCAATCGATCCAGTATCTGGCGGAACCCTGGCTGGGTCGATATCGGGTTTGAGTCTGGCCCTCAACTTCCCATCAGGAGCCGTGCCAGAACCTGTTGAACTGCTCCTCAGCGAAGGAGCCGACGGACCGCTGCCGAATAGTTCAGGTATCCTCGGAACCATTTTCTCGGTTAATGCTTTCAGCACCTTGGACCAGAGACCGGTCAAGACTTTCAACAAATCATTCAGCCTCTCTGTCGGTTATGACGACGCCATGCTAGGAAGCATTGACGAATCCAAGCTAGCTTTAGTGTACTGGGACGTTATCACCGAAAAGTGGGTCGAGGTTCCCGGTAGTGTTGATCCGGACGAAAATTTAATCTCGGCTGAACTCGATCACCTGACCACCTTTGCCATCCGAGTGCAGTCAGATAATCGTGTTTATCTGCCAATCGTTATAAAATAAGCCAAGTCGGGGGATGGTGGCGCGGATATTGCTCTTCCATCCCCCAGATTGATAGCTATAGAAACTAAATTCAGAGAGTTAAGATAGTTTCATTTGGACATTCTATTAGACGAGGGATAAATGAGGCCAAAGTTAGGAGTCCAAAAATGTCTCGAATATTTACTTTGCTGATCATAGCCACGGCCCTACTGAGCCTACTGCTCGTGCCGGAAGTACTGGCTAGGGCCAACCCACAATCTGGCCCAGGATCCGACGAGTGGCCCCGACCGTCATTAGTGCCCGATAACCCAACCATCGATCCCGTCTCCAACACCCACACTGCCCCACCGACCACTACCGTCTCCATCACCTACGATGAACCGATCAACCCGGCCACGGTCTCGACTCGCACCTTTGCCGTCCACGCCATGCAAACCGGCCTGCTGCCTCAAACCTATAATGTCAATGGCGGGACGATCACGCTGACACCACCACAGCCCTTCAAGCCGGGAGACCTGGTCCAGGTCAGCGCGACCACCGGCACCCTCAACTTGAGTGGACAGGGTCCCATTTCGCCGACGGTCTGGCAATTTCGGACGGCTCCTAGTGGGGGCTATGGGCACTTTGCGGTCTCGACCCAAACCTTTCCGCTCTCGGACACAACAGCGGTGGCTTTGGGCGATGTCAATGGCGATGGCGCTGTGGACGCGTTGGTGGTCAATTGGTTTGACGAAGCCAATACCATCTGGTTGAATGATGGTAGCGGACACTTTAGCCGTCAGCCTGAACCCCTGGGAAACGCTGCCGGCCTAGCAGCGGAGTTAGGCGACTTGGATGGCGACGGTGATCTGGATGCCGTCATTGCCGACGAATTTATCGCGCGTAATGAAATTTGGCTCAACAACGGAGCCGGTCTTTTTACCCAGAGCAGTCAAATTATGAGTGCAACCGACACGATCAGCCTGGCGCTAGGGGATGTGGACGGGGACGGAGATTTGGACATCTTTAACGGGCGATATCCCTCCTTTGGTAACGGCTCCAATCTGCTGTGGCTCAATGATGGGCACGGGGTCTTCACCGACAGCCGGCAAACCTTGGGGAATTCCAGTACCTACGGAGTATCCTTGGGCGATCTGGATGGGGATCGTGACTTAGATGTTTTTGCCGCAAATGGTGGCCCATTTGTCGATCAGCCCAATCAAATCTGGTTAAATGATGGAACCGGCATCTTTACCAATCCCTATCCAGGCCTGGGCAATGCCAGCAGCACTGGGGTAGCCTTGGGCGATCTGAACGATGACGGCTATTTAGATGCCTTTGTAATCAACGGCGGTACCCAACCTAATGAAGTTTGGTTCAACAGCGGTGATGGACACTTTACCGATAGCGGCCAGCGGCTGGGTAACAGCTTCAGTTGGGACGTAGACCTTGGCGATTTGGATGGCGACGGCGACCTGGATGCCTTTGTCGGCAACACCGATCTTGATCTGACCGGAGCAGTGGCGGCCAACAACATCTGGCTGAATGACGGCCACGGCAACTTCAGCGGAACGGACCAACGATTGGGGCAGGCCTCGAGTATCGCCGTACCCTTGAGCGATTTGGATGGCGACGGCGACTTGGATGCCTTTGTCGGCAACCTTGACCCCAATGTGGTTAGTGATGAGGGTCAGGGCGCGCCCAACGAGGTTTGGTTTAATACCCAGCCGGTCTACTATTTTCCCCTCATTTTCAAGAATGGATCGGGGTAGATTATCAACTATCTGAGGGAGATTATATGGGGCTAAATGAATCGCCTGCTGGGGTGGATGCCCAAAACTCTCCCACCCCGGATCAAGAACCGTTGAGGAAACAGATCAGGCAAATTATCGGTGGGCTTAAGTCACGTCGCCCTGAGGAATTCCAACCGGCTCTAGCTGCGGCAGAACAGATGCTGGCCGATGAGCCAACAATGGGGCCGACAATAGTGGCGCTGCTTTTAGCCACCCAGCAGGAAATTCATCCCATTGAAGGTAGCCCTTACCCGGCGCTCAATCAGATCTATGGCCTACTGGTGGATAAAGTATTTGACCACTGGCTGGAAACGCAGCAGATACCGGAGATTTTGGTCTGGTATGATGAACAGACCGACTATGATGGGATTGTTTTCAACCGACACCTAGACTCAATATCTCGACGCCAGTGGCCTGAAGATACCCGGATCCTGATTGCCCTGTTTTCAGACAATCCGTCAGCGGTTAAGTCCGCTTTGCGCCAGGTGGATTTTCAGTTCTTTTACAGCCCGTCTCATATCGGTTATCCGAATGTCTCATTTCTGATTGCCTTAAAAGCGATCCTCGATAAAAGAGACAGTTTGGGCGACGCGCCGGTTGACGAGGCTCAGAAATTGTTGATGAAAGGCATCTTGCGCAATCAAGGTTTTCTGGATTACAGCCATCAGGATATCAAACTCCTGGTTGAGTGGTATTATCAGCAAGAGGAGTGCCAACCATTAGATAGGTACCCTAAATCCGTTATCGAAGATGCGAACCGGTTGCTGGCGAGTGAAGTCGTTACCGAGGCCCTGCTGCGCAAAGATATCACCGCTGTCTGCAACCAATATCGCGACTGTTTGAGCTATCTCTGGAACACCTTCTTCCGCCACGATGACATAGACCTGTTTGAGAATTTTGAGGATATATTGTTTGCGACCCTGGTGCGAAACCGGGGAGATTGGCTTGCGCCTGATTACGTGTATAGGAGTCAAATGGGGTACCTGCCCGACTTGCGGGTTCGGCCCAAACTCAGCGCCGGTAAATTGTCGATCCTGTGGCTGCCCGATCCGAGCCTTCATTACCGCCGTTGGGAGGAAACGACCCTTACCGCGGACACAATCGATATCAGGTTTAAGGATTACTTTGACTGGGATATGTGGGGATATCGAACCTGGGAATATATCGAAGGTTGGGTGGTCGCGGCGCCTGACCAGCCTGAGTTAGAGCAAAAAGCCGTTCTGATCAAGGCACAGCAGGCCAACATCATCTATGATCAATCGTGCGTTGTCGATATCCCGGCATATACAATTGAGACAGTGCTTGATATGCCGCTGCCGCGAAGCCAACTGCCAGTATTCTATCACTATTCCGAGTCAGAGAAACTGATTGGTACGGATGTCACCGCTGCATGTGAGCGGTACCGTGAGTGCGCTCGTCACCTGTGGCAGACCTATTTCCGCCAATCTGAAAATAGAGCCTCTTCCTTTGACGAAATTGATCGGGAGCTGTTTGCTACGATGGTATTATCGCAAATTGACCGGGCCGCGGACTCCCCCGTACCGGGAGTCACTCCGATCCCTTATCTACGGGTTGTGCCCAATATTGACCATTCCCGAAATCAGGAACCCTTTGCCGTTATTTACCTGCATCGCGTCCCCGGCGTCCGGTTTGGCGAATGGCGGGAGATACAACTAGGCCCCAACACCACTGAACTCTGGTTCAAAGGCTACTGGGATCCGGACGTGGATCAAGCTGGCCATTGGAGTCCGGACGATACGTCACATCGAACCTGGAGATATATTCGAGCCAGGATCGCTCGCGCGCCGGACCAGCCAGAATTCGTCGGAGAAGACGTGATCGTCGAACCCTCCCAGGTCAGAATTAAGTTCAACCCAGACTGGTCGTAACTGGTATGATTCAAGCATACCTTCAACAACATCCAATCCAACTTTCTAGATTTAGGCGGGAGTTAGTTAAAGCTGACTGGAGTCTTGCGAGGTATACTAGAACGATCCTTTGCTGAAAAATGAGAGGGGGGTTCTGTACGTTGTACGTTACCGAAATTGATTTCAAACTCTATTGAAAAACAGGGCCGTAATGGCCCCTCAATCCCAATCTTTGTTGAATCCTACACGGGCTGACCGTACAGCCATTCACCCCACCGTATGCCGCGCCAGGATGCGCAGCGTTAACCCCACAACAGGTAAGGCTTATCCTTCGGCAGGTCGGCCCAGACACCGCCGTGGAGGATGGGACGGTAGGCGTTAAGAAGGACGGTGTGCCAGACCGTCATCTCCGCCGGGTGGTGGCGCGGCTACCGTTTACTGCTCGCCGGAGTTGAGCAGCGCGGCGGTAATGCGATGGATTTCCTCAGGACGGAGCAACTCTACCTGGCTTCTTCAATCGGCTTAAACCACTTTCTCCGAAAGGCATTTGGTTTTTCCTTAAGATAGGCTTTCAACTCCTCCTCAAATCCCCACAGCCAGGCTTGCAGCGTGGCGTGATCTTGACCCCATTGCACTTGCCGAATCAAATGCTCAGCATAGTAACTATCCGGCTCCAAATCCATCAAGGCCCCGGCTGTGGCATATAACTGTGGCTGGCGCAACACCAGTTTGGCCAACTCACGGGCAATCACAAACGTCGCCGCCGAGTCTGACTCCAGTGATTTAGCCTCGGCCACGTAAGCCACGTGCGGGATTTCTTCGGCATAGTGTACCGGGGAACTCTCTGTCAGTGAACCGGCCTTTTTTTGCTCACGATGTTTGTCGGCAGAGCAAAACAGATACCGGCCAAGAAAGGATCCCTGGTCTAAATCTGTGACCCTGGCCCCCAACTCGTGTAACACCCTACGCTCAACTGATGGCAATCGACGCCAGACCCGATTGGCCAACCAAGGCACGCGCTTATCCTCACAAAACGTCATTCTGTCTTGGGGAATAAAGAAGTAACCCGCTTCGTCCTCTATTTTCCATTCTCCTTCGGGCGGGAGCCGGCGCAGGTCTTCCTCGGATAGGTAACTTTTGGGCAGCATCTCCAACTTATTATCGCGATAGAAAGCCTCAAACAAGGAATAAAGGACTTTGCCAGTCGGTTGTACAGTTTCCTGCCCATAGTTCGTTTTGATCGTGACCGTATGCTTGTTCATTGTTCCCCCTTTGCCTCATACTACTTGGTTTACATAACACTTTAAAAATAAAATGGTGCCGCTTTTGTGCCGCACCCTGAAGTGTATCAACTATATGTATTATAAGTCCGAACATACGGTCTAGTCAAGACTAATTTTCGGTATTAAAGTTGTCTCTTAAGAATAGATAATGCTTACACGCATCAACTCCCGGTCCCGAGATAGGTTTAATTTTTCCCTGTTGCACCTGCTGTCGCAGGTAAGAATGACTGATACCCAGGTGTTTAGCCAATTGAGGTAAAGTTAATCGGTTTTCTCGGCGTAGTCGCTCCACGTCCTCACGCCTGAACAAGTATCGATGACTGTTGCTGCTATCACCGCCGGCTATCGGTTTCAACCGTCCCTTGCGGGCCCACTTCTGCACCACATCAACACCAACCTCCAAAATTTTGGCTGCTTCATTACTGAAAATGTGATCTTGCGCCAACTGTTCAATCGTGGCCAGAGCAAAATATTGAGCGTTAACATGGCTGGTCACCGGAATGAGTAATCCGGCCCGCACCCATTTGGAGATGACCGTTACCTTCACCCCGAATCTGGCCGCGACCTCGGCCCGACTCAGCCAACCGTTTTTTTGTTTGATAGCCGCCAGGACAGCCCGAACATCCCCCTCACGAAAGTGTAAACCGCTTAATTTTGTTTGGTCCCAGATTGCCGGTAGTTTGCCGTTGAGGATCAAGGCTACAACGCCAGCAGCGTTCAGGCCAACGACTGCCAAGAGACGCGCCGCAGCAGCCAGATCAAAAGAATAATCCATGTTGATCTCGCCGGTCATGGTCGCCAGTCGTTCTTTTAACTGGGTCACGCTGGCGCGGGCGATGAACCACTGTTGACCGGCATCAACATCAGGGCCGGCATCAGCGGTCAGCAGCCCAAGCCGCACCATCCCCAGCACTACCTCTTTCGAGCCCCCGAGACAGGCCACTGTCTGAGATAGGGTGAAGTAATGCTGCTTGGAAATTAATCGACTATGTTTTTGATACCGCTCAGCGCGGCGCACGGTAATGGAGTGGGTAAAATGGTGGGCGACGTAATCATCAAAAGCTCTCTGGACAAAATGATAGGCCGGCAGCCGCCAGCGATATTGCAGCCATTGGGCGTACAAAAATCCAAAGTTGCGGAACAGACTGTTGCCGATACTGCCGTTGGAGAAGTAATTCAAAAATACGTGGAAGTCGTGTGGCCAATTTCGCAAGGATCCAAAGGCAGTAGTGTATAGTGCCAGGCTTTGGGTCGGCGTTAGTTTTTGCCCCCGTCGAAAGGTCGGTAATGCTGCCAGGCGCTCGAAGTTACGTCGGGTGGCGGTATGACTCATCAAGCTGAGGCGTAGACCATCCAGGACGCGGAACAGCACTCGGGGTGGTTGACTCGGGATACCTTGCGGACCTTCCGGTTGGGAGTAGACTCCCAACCAAGCGTGAATGAACTGTTGGGCCAACAAGCTGCTGGCATCAATCGGTTCGGTCTGCGCTTCGCTAAGATCGGCTTTACAACGTGAACAAGTGCCATCAACCACCGCTCGAATGGAAACCGGTTGGTAGCAGCCGGGGCAGCGATCAAGGAGCCGGCATCGATGTTCGGTGCAAACCGACACGGCTACTAATAGCCAAGTCAGGCGGTGATAAGCCGCTTGGCGCAGACAGTGGGGACAGTATTGGGCGGCTGATTCCGGGCGGAGATGCCGGGTGGCAAGTCCTGGAGCAAGTAGCGGTTCGCTTTGACTCCCGAACCGGGCGGTCTTAATGACCGTTTCAGGTGGGATTAGCACTTTCGCCAGGGGATGCGCCGAGAGTGAGTAAAGATCGGCGACATCCCCCTTTGACAGGTAAGCAATTCGCTCTAGAAGTACCCGGCCCGGCGTGATAAAGTGTCGATCACGTAAGCCGGGCCGGCAGAGTTGGTTTAAGATGCCAGGAGGGTCATACCCATTCCGAACCGCCAAACGGCGAACAAATGAGGGTAATGACTCTCCCGGCAGTGGCGTTAGCCACAGAAGCAACGACGTCACGATTTCAGAACATTATTCGCAAACGGACCATTCTAACCACAAATTCTCGTGTTTTCGCCATTCCTAATGATCCCGTTTTTCGGTTACAGTGCTATAAACTGCTCATCAAGCGATTTATTAAACGGATTGGGACGATTAAGACGCCGGGCCAGAAGCTTGTCGTATACGGCGGCCAAGACATCTATGTCCAACCGCTCTGCACCTTGTCTTTCTGCGACTTTGCAGGCACTACGCATCAAGATCATAATGTTTGCGATCACGCCGTCCGTAGCGTAGTGTAAGCGGTAGAGTAACTCCAGATCGTTGTTGGGTTGCCAAGGCAGCGATAAACCCACCGCTTCTTCTAATTCCCTAATGAAGTAACTAAAACTCTGGATGGTATCAGGGTCTTCAGGGTCCCATTGAAATTTGGTTAATTTTTCTCTAACCACAAACAAGCGTGAAAGTTCATTGTTTGTTTTCAATATCAACTCTACCTTTCCTTCGGTACCTACGACCAAGAACGGCACGCCTGTTTCTTTGATCAGCGCAATTAGCAAATCGCAAACTTTGGCAAAACTCCCTTCTGTTTCGATATAATCCAAGTCATGGAAATCATCCAAAATAACCAGCTCAACCCCGCAGTCCTTTATTAAGCGAATGAGCCGGTGCTGTAATGACTTTTGTGTAGCTTTGTGAGTCACCGGGTTTCCCAAAGCACTCAACATTTTTTGAACCAAGCCATTAACGGTGACCGGCAAGGGTGTGTCGAAATACAAAACTGGAATGCGAGTACCTTCTGCTGTTTCTGAAAGAGGGAACCCCTTTACAAAATCAAAGAGCAACGCAGTTTTACCAATCCCGGTCGGCCCCTCTAAAGACATACACCGAGGGTCATTAGCCCCGCTTGACTCTTCCTGACACCTCTTAATTTCGGCATACAATTCGCGATATTTTGGATGCCGAATCAGTATGTTGGCTGAGTATTTTGCACTATTGTTTTGATTTTTCATCTTTAATGCTCCTCTTGATTGATTGATTGATTGATTGATAGTTATTCTTCCCGGCCCGGTTTCGTAATCATCGCCGGGAGCTGAGCCTAATGTAAACAGTGTTGCATCCTGCCAATTAACGGTGACCGGCCCGGTGTGATAAATTGTCGGTCCCGTAGACCGGTGCGGCACAGGTTATACAAGATGCCGCGAAGGTCATACCCCTTCCGGATCGCCAGGCGACGAATGAAATAGGGTAACGAATCTCCCGGCAGGGGCGCTAAACGCAGCAGCCGGGTCACGTTCTCAGGACATCGTTAGCGGACGGATCATTTTTGCGGCCGCTCCCACGTTTTCCACCCTTCCCATTATTTGATCTGCCATTGGGCTTAGGTTTAGGCTGTGCTACCTTGAAAGACGCGTCCAGAGGCTGGTGAAACGGATTTTCCCGTCCAACATGCTTGGACAGGCGTTTGTCATAGACAGCAGCCAGGATATTCAGATCCAACTGCTCCGTACCTTGTGTGTCAGCGGCTCGGCGCGCGCTGCGCATCAGGTTCATAATGTTGGCCACCACGCCATCAGTAGCGTAATGCAACCGGAAAAGCAGTTCTGCATCGCCATTGGAACACCACGGTAGCCGCAAGCCTATAACCTTTTCAGTAGCTACCATAAATTTGGCGAAGCTCTGGATAGTTTCAGGCTTACTGGCGTCCCATTCGAATTTGGACAGTTTTTCTCGAACAGCGAACAAACGAGAGAGTTGATCATTTGACTGCAAAATCATCTCAACTTTGCCGTCAATGCCGATAACTAAGAAAGGAACCCCTGACTTTTTGATGAGTGTTTTAAGCCAGTTACTGACTTTTGCCAGGATCTTCTCCGTCTCACTGTCGATCAGATGCTGAAAATCGTCCAGCACAACCAGTTTGACTTCACAATGTTTGATAAATTTGATTATCCGCGCGTCCAGAACGGGTTGGGTGCCTTTATCCCAGCCCGGATCGCCTAAGTACGCTAGCATAGTCTGAGCCAACGTCTTAACGGTAACCGGAGAGGGCATTTCAACATACAAAATCGGTATTTTTATTCCTCCTGTCGTTTCGGAACGCGGGAACTCTTTTATGTAATCACGGATAAGGGTTGATTTACCCACACCCGTTACACCCTCCAGAGACATACACTGCGGCTCATTAGCCACTTGTGACTCTTCCTGGCATTCACGGATGTCGTTGTGTAATTCCTTGAATTTTGGATACCGAATCAGTGTATCGTGTAAACTTTTGTGTCGATTATTTTGAATGTTCATTTTAATAAATATCCTTACATACGTATTGTTAGTTAAGGTTCTTCCAGATAATCCGTG
>JAGRCC010000321.1 GCA_020433785.1 Anaerolineae bacterium | reverse complement strand
CGGGGCGAGGCCGGCTGGGATATCATCGACGAGTTGAAGCCACTTCTCGGCGAGTTGGTAGTCGACAAGCCGACCAAAGGGGCCTTCACCACGACCGACATCGATCTGGTGCTGCGCAACCGGGGCATCACCCACCTGGTTTTTACCGGCATCACCACCGATGTCTGCGTCCACACCATCATGCGTGAGGCGAACGATTTAGGCTACGAGTGTCTGCTGCTGGAAGATTGCACCGGCGCGACCGATTACGGCAACTACCTGGCCGCGCTCAAAATGATCAAAATGCAGGGCGGAGTCTTCGGCTCCGTCGCCCATTCCGATCATTTTCTGGCCGCGCTGGATGCCGTCTCATGAGTTGGTCCGTCACCGAAGGCAGCCTGGCGCTGCCGACCCTCCAGCGGTTGTACCAATCCGGCCAACTGCGCCCCACCGAACTGGTCGAGGCCATCTACGAGCGCATCGCCGCCTGCCCGGTCAAAACCATCTGGATTTATCTCCTGCCGCGAGACGAGGTGCTGGCTCAGGCGGCCCGCCTGGAACAGCGCCGGGCCGCCGCCAACGACACGCTGCCGCTGTACGGCATTCCCTACGCGGTCAAAGACAATATCGATGTAGCCGGGCATCCGACCACGGCGGCCTGCCCGGCCTTTAGCTACACCCCGGCCCAATCGGCCACGGTGGTCAAGCGGCTGAATGAGGCCGGGGCGCTGCTGATCGGCAAAACCAACCTCGATCAGTTTGCCACGGGGCTGGTCGGCACCCGCTCGCCATACGGCGCTTGCGCCAATCCGTTCGACCCCCGCTACATCGCCGGCGGATCGAGCGCCGGTTCGGCGGTGTCGGTGGCCGCGGGGCTGGTTAGCTTCGCGCTGGGCACCGACACGGCCGGGTCGGGCCGCGTGCCGGCGGGGTTCAACAATATCGTGGGCTTAAAGCCCAGCAAAGGGCTGGTCAGCGCCGCCGGCGTTTTACCAGCCTGCCGCTCGCTCGACTGCGTCTCGATTTTCGCGCTAACCTGCGACGACGCCCAAGCCGTTCTCGACGTTTGCCAGGGGCCTGATCCGGCCGATCCCTTCTCGCGGGTCAAACCGGCTTATCCATCCGGCACGCCGTTAAAAAAAGAAGGCAGTCCCTTTCGTTTTGGCGTACCGGCCCCGGAACAGCTCCAGTTCTTCGGCAACGGCGATTACGCCCGCCTCTTTCACGAAGCCGTGCGGCACATGACTGATTTAGGCGGCGAACAAATCGAGATCGACTATAAACCCTTTATCGAAACGGCCAACCTGCTGTACGGCGGGCCGTGGGTCGCCGAGCGATATTCCGCCATTAAAGAGTTTATCACCGCCCGGCCGGAGGAACTATTCCCGGCCACGCGAACCATCATCGAAAGCGGCCGCAACTTCACCGCGGTTGACGCCTACGAGAGCTACTACCAACTGCGAGCTTATCAACAGCAAGTCGCCCCGCTGTGGCGCGAGATCGACTTACTGCTGGTGCCAACCGCCGGCACTATCTACACCATCGAAGCGGTCAACGCCGAACCGCTGGCCCTGAACACCAACCTGGGCTACTATACCAACTTCGTCAATCTGCTCGATCTGTGCGCCTGGGCTGTGCCGAACGGCTTCCAATCCAACGGCCTGCCGATGGGCGTCACGCTGATCGCGCCGGCCTTCCAAGACGATGCTTTAGGCCGTCTCGCCGGAACCTTTCACCGGCATCGCCAACGCGGGTTGGAGGCAATTGGCTCGGCGTAAGCGTTGTACCTGTTTGGCCGGTCAATCGATTGACCGGTCCGATGTATCGGGGCATATGAATCACGAATCAATTGAACGGTCCCAGCTGTCCGATCATACGAACTCACGAATCAATCGAATGGTCCGAGCTATCCGGTCGTATGATTCACGAGTCAATTGAACGGTCCGAGCTGTCCGATCATATGAACTCACGAATCAATCGAATGGTCCCAGCTGTCCGATCATACGAACTCACGAGTCGATTGAACGATCCCAGCTATCCGATCGTATGATTCACGAGTTGATCGGATAGTCCGATGTATCCGATCATACGAACTCACGAGTCGATTGAACGGTCCGAGCTATCCGACCATACGATTCACGAGTCAATCGAACGGTCCCAGCTATCCGATCATACGAACTCACGAGTCGATTGAACGGTCTGATGTATCGGGTCGTATGATTCACGAGTTGATCGGATGGTCCGACACATCGGATGGTATGATGCAGCGGTCGATCCAAGGAGCTAATGCATCGGGTTGACTAATTGGCCGCTCGGTCATAGATTAATCCATTAAAGTTCATTCGCCTCGCGGCCTTAGGCGTCAAGTAAATTGAACGACCAATGTCCCTAACCCGGCAAACGTCGCCTCAAAACGGTCGCCGGGAATGACGGGGTAAGGCTTGGTAATCGCGCCGGTAAGGACGATTTCACCGGCATCGAGCTGATGGCCGTGTTCGGCCAGTTTGTTGGCAACCCAGGCGATGGATCGCGCCGGATGGCCCATAATCGCATCAGCCGTGGCGGTGGCAACCAGTTCACCGTTCTTGGCTAGAGAAATAGCCAGTCCGGGCCAATCGAGCGCGTCAGGAGCAAGACGGGCCTCGCCGACCATAAAATGGCGGGTGAAGACGTTGGTTGACAACGCCTCCCCGCCGCCCACGGCCCAGTCACGGGTCCGAAAGTCGATGATGTCGTAGGCCGGGGCAATGGCCTCGGTGGCGGCCAGGATGTCGTCGGCGGTAATATCAGAGCCGGTTAAAGGCCGGCCAATGATGAAGGCCAGTTCGCACTCGATGTAGGGCTGGATGAAATGACCGGCGGCCAGGGTTGCGCCGGGGGCCGCCTGTTGAAAATCGAGCAGATGACCATAGATTGGCTCATCGATCTGCATTTTCGCCTGGGCAGCCTGGCTGGTAGCGGCCGCTTTCTTGCCGACAATCTTGTAACCGCGCTGCTGCCACTCGGTTAGAACGGCAGCCTGAACCTGATAGCCTTCGGCCATCGTCATATTGGGTTGAAACGAGGCCACCGGCTCGATGGGGTGGCGCTGGTCTTCCGCCGCGAAGAAATGATCGGTAATGGCGGTGATGGTTTCGTTTGAAATGGGCATTGAATATCTCCAAAACAATTAATTTCCTAACCTGGCAAGGATTTAACGCTAAAGTCGCTACAGGCGCAAGAGACGCAACAGAGAAATGGTAAAAACGTTTGCGTCTTTCGCGTCTTTTGCGCCCCTTGCGTTTGAATTTCTAGCTCAATTTCCATAAATTATGGTATAGACTCAATTAAGGAGGAATACAACTATGG
>JAGRCC010000320.1 GCA_020433785.1 Anaerolineae bacterium | reverse complement strand
TTGTCATCTCACATGAAGGATGCTATAATTTTTCTCTTGGGTAGCCAATTCAAAAGGAGTTACATGGTCGTGTTAACCACTATCTTCCCTAAGAAACTCATGGCGGTCCTGAGCTTACTGTTACTGCTCGGTCTGGCCTGCGGCTCCGGCAACGGGCTGGATGAAATCAAACCACCGGGTGAAATTCCGGTCACTCAGGAGTCCGCCGACCGCCTTGAAGACAATTTTTATCAAGCCTTACAAGAGGCCACCACCAATAACGAGTCTCAACTGCGTATTACCAACGAAGAAATCACCTCGTTATTTGCCAAAGAACTGGTTGAAACCGGACGTGTCCCGCTGAGCAACCCCCAAATATGGTTCACCAGCGGTCGTATCTTTATCACCGGCGGCGTCAAACCGTTTGGTCCGTTCGAGTTCAATTCATTGATTGTCGCCACCGCCGTTGTCGACAATGGCCAACTCGTGGTCGAAGTTCAAGAGGCCCGGATGGGGTCTTTTGACTTTCCCGACGCCATCCTTGAGTCAATCACGCAAACGGTCAATGAAGCCCTGGCCAGCACCCTGAACGAACTGGACATCACCCGCCTGGAAATTCTAGAGGGCGAAATGTTCGTGGTCGGCACGCGCTCCGGCGCTTAATTATCAGCACTACTCAGGTGACTGGTGCTTTAGCTTTTCCGTGATTAAGCGCCAGTCACCCACTCGGCTGAGCAACTATTAGTCATCAAACAACGCATCGACGAAGGCTTTTGAGTCGAACGGCATCAGGTCATCCAGCCCTTCGCCCACCCCAATAAACCGCACCGGCACTTCTAACGTCTTGCCGATGGCCAGGACTACACCGCCTTTAGCTGTACCGTCCAGTTTGGTAACGACTACCCCGGTAATCTCGACGCTTTTCTTGAAATGTTTGGCCTGCGACAGCGCGTTCTGGCCGGTGGTTCCGTCCAATATGAGCAGTGTTTCATGCGGGGCGGCATGCACCTGCTTGCGGGCGATACCCTTGAGTTTTTCCAGTTCCTTCATTAAATTGAACTTGGTATGCAGCCGGCCGGCCGTGTCGATGATGACCATATCGGCTTTACGTGCCAGCGCACTCTTGAGCGAGTCAAACACCACCGCCCCGGGATCGGCATTTTCTTGGTGAGCGATGACCGTTACCCCGGCACGTTCGCCCCAAATTTTGAGCTGGTCGATAGCCGCCGCCCGAAAAGTGTCGGCCGCCCCTAAAATGACTCGCCGGCCCTGATTTTGATAGTAATGGGCCAACTTGGCAATCGTAGTTGTTTTGCCGGAGCCGTTAACCCCTACCACCAAAATCACCGTTACCATGCGGCGTTCTTCAATTTTTGAAGGGGCATAGCCGTCCAGCATGCGCTGCATCTCTTCTTTGAGAACAACCTTGGCATCAGCCGCCCGGTAAATCCCTTCCTGCTCAACCCGTTTACGCACGGTTTCGATCAATTCCATCGCGGTTTCAGCTCCGACGTCGGCTTGAATCAACAGGGCTTCCAAATCTTCCCAAAGTTCATCATCGATATCCCCACCCCCAAACAGGGTGGTGATCTGCCCAAAAACGGAATTGCGGGTGCGAGATAGACCTTCTTTTATCTTGTTTCTATTAAAACCAAACATCGATTGCCTCTATACGAATTTACATTCAAACTGTTATTATAATCGCAGCCGGACCGTAATCCAAAACTTAAGGATGGCCGATTATGAAGGCGTCATCTCAGTGATAATGCAGCCGATTGCCCCGGCCTTGAGTAAGGCCTCAGCCACCGCTGCCGCGTGCTCCGGCTCGACCAAAGCAATCATATTGCCGCCCCAGCCCGCGCCCGACAGCTTCGCCCCCCAGGCTCCGGCCTGCCGGGCGGCCTCAATCAACCGGTCTAGTTCCGGCGACGACACCCCCATCACCGCCAGCACAGCCTGATTGTCGTTCATCAAGCCGCCTAACGCCGCCGCCGCCCCACCTTGCTCGATGATCGCTCTAGCCGCGACGGCAATCCGACCGGCTGCATCGAACAGTGCCTCAAACAAGGGAGGATTCGCCTCTCTCTGCCGGCGCACGTGCCCGACCGCTTTATGGGTGGGCGAAACCCGACCCGTATCCCCCACTACCAAGGTGAAAGCTCGGCCCACCGACAGGCGCTCGATAGGCTGCTGCCGGATAAAATAAACCGGCTGCTCATAGGCGATCACCGTATTGTCGATGCCGGACGGCGTACCGTGATACAGTTTCTCCACTTCATAGACCAGCTCGGAGATGGCGGCGGGGGTCATCGGCTGCCCGTAGAATTGGGCTAGCGCCCGCACTACCGCCGTTGAGATGGCGGCGCCGCTGCCGAGACCACGTCCCAGCGGAATGGTTGAGGTGACGGTCAACGTGGCCGGGGGAGGCTCAATTTGCTGAAACCGGGCCAGCGTCAGCCGGATGATTAAGGCCAGCGCATCATCGGCTTCAGCCTCAGCGAACCGGTAATCGCGTCCCAAATCGGGCGCGATGATACGCAAATCGCCGTTTGCGCTGCTCGTTTGTAGTTCGACCCTGGCCTGCACGGTGGTCACCGGCACGGCAATCGCCGGTCGATGATAGACCACTGCGTGTTCGCCAAATAGAATCACTTTGCCTGGAGCCGTCGCGCCATAGCTCTTCATTAAACCGCTAGACCTCGGATGGCGACGGAGTAATTAACGTGTCTTCGCCGGCTCCCGACGGCGGGGAATCACTTTTGGTCAATTCAAGATGGGTTAACGTCCAGATGGCGGATTGGAAGACAAGATAGAGACCGGTGCCAAAACTGGTCACAATAATCAGCACCAGAATGGCCAGCGGCCCACCGGCCACTGCCGCGCCGATCCACGAGTTCGAAAACAGATAAACCAATAGCGCCGGAATACCGCCGATGATCAAGGCTCCGATTACAGCCACCGGCAGGATCACCAATAAAGTGACAAATATCCAGCCGATGCCGATACCAACCAGCAGCAAACACAACACAAACACATCTTTTAACCGGCGTTTGGTAAGATTGAAGGCCTCACCCAGGCTGGCCAGAACACCTTTATTTTCCAAGACCGTCTGCCGCCAGGCCAATTCTTGAATCGGCCAAATCGCCAAGCTAATTAAAAACAGCAGCAGCCCCACGCAAAGACAAGCCCCAATTGTCCCCATAATGGCGCTCACCGTGGCCGCTGTATCATTGGCCAGCAACAGCAGCAAAGGCGAAAAAGCCAGCAACAGCAGCACAATGGTCACAACAAAAACCGGAAGGCCGATCACCAGGCTGACCAAAAATACCCGCCAGGCCCGGCTCGACCAACCCCAGCGCCACCCTTCAGTCATAGTCACGGCGCCTGTATCGGTAATTTGCTGCACCATCCCGATCAAAGCCGCCCGCGTTACCGCCCTGACCACAATACTCACGACAATCAACAGAAAAACCAGGCAAATGACGCCAACGACCACGGCAATAAGGAGATTCGGATCGATGTTTGGCATCTCGGGTATATCACCCGGTGATCCAAATTCTCCACCGCCGCTGTTGAAATTGAAGTTACCGCCCCCATTACCACCGCCCCCACCGCCACCGCCGCACAGCGCCAGGAAAAACCCAAAAATCCAGAGCGCCCGATAGCGCCAGGTTATCGAGAGCGCTTGTTTGATAATATCGGTATGGTTCATAGGTTGCACCTCAAAAAACAATTGGATGGTTTGATAGTTTGATAATTTGATAGTTAGCCGACAACCCACTAACCATCCAACTATAATAGGGGATTACGTCAAAAAAGTGAAAATTTGACCCTGTTTATGGCAAAAAAAAACGGACAACTTGGTAAAGTTGTCCGCCGATAATCTTAAATGGTTGGTGATGCAGCGCTTTTAGGCCGCTTTCTGTTGAACGCCTTCGATTTCGTCGAGATACGACAGGACTTCTTTCTTAGACTTGTCGAAGCGGCGTAGCAACTGCTTATCCGTGTCCCGCAGAGCGTTGATCGTGCGCTGAGAACAAGCCGAGCAGCCCAGAGCGGCTTTATAGCTGCCCAAATCGCAATTTAAACAGTCACACAACTTGATCATCATGTGAGAAAATGCTAATGCGTCCTCATCAGTTTCCGGCAGGGCAGCGACCCGTTCAGTTAAATTACGCCAATCATCGCCCTTGAGCTTTTTCAAACCATTGACTCGGGAATGAGGAAATAAGATTTCGCACCGTGAGTACATAAGTCCCTTAACCTTTTTCTTTCAGAATTCCACAAAAAAATGAGCCGTCTGGGACTCGAACCCAGGACCCACTGCTTAAAAGGCAGTTGCTCTGCCGACTGAGCTAACGGCTCGACTGGTAAATAACTCAAGACGTGATGTTAGCACAGAGAAACTCTCTTGTCAACACTCATTAAACTATTTTAAGGTAACGTTGACATGCCCTTTCTAGGATGTTATAATTTGACATATAATCTATGTAACCGTCCGAGTAAAGCATGGTCCTACCCAAGACCGACGAATTCGCCTCACGCTTCCCAGATGAAATTAGAACCCTTTTGGCCACACTCCGCATGGGTAATCTAGGCAGTTTAGCTGTGGCCGAATGTGATGATCTGGCCTTGCAAGCGCGATTGTTCGATTACTTTCGTCGCCATTTGGCCGCAGATAATATTTACCTGTTCAACTACGAAGTTAGCTCCAAGGATACGAATTTAGTTCGCAGCCTGACCGAACTAACCGATCACCCCCGCTTTAAAAACCTGGAACTGACCGGTAAATATAAATCGATTGCCATCTTTGTTTATGGGTTGGAAAAATTCAACGCTGAGCAGCGCAATCAGTTTGTCAAATTGCTCAATTTTTTAAGAGATCGGTTCGCCACCATTCTCTATCCCATTGTAATTTGGGGCACAGCCTCGTTTGTCAGCCAGTTATCACGCAATGCCCCGGATTTTTGGAGTTGGAAAGGCCATTTCTTCCGTTTCCCGTCCGATCAACCAATCGAGGCCAAACAATCGCCGAGCGCTACCCCCACCCGTCATTCTCCGATTGGGACCTATATTCGGCAGATCACCCAAGACCCCGACTTCCAAATTTGGAAGGAGCTGTACCTGCCGCTCAAGGCCAACCGGGTTGATGAATCCGTTACGCCCTTCCCCACTCGCCACACCTTGACTTACGACGAACTGCGCCAGTTGGCCCCGCTCTTTCCCACCGCCGATGCCTACGGCGCCAACCAAGTCATTTTCGAACGCGGCCAGCCCGGCGATGAGTGTTACGTCATCGTCAGCGGCCAGGTAGAAGTGCTGGTACTCGATGCGCTCGGGAACGACATCGTTATCTCCCGCTTGGGTCGCGGCGATTTCTTTGGCGAGATTGCCTTGATCAAACGTGTTCCGCGCACCGCCACCGTTCGCACCACCAAAGCCACCAAAATGGTCACCCTGACTCACCGCTCGTTGAGCTTGCTCAACCACAAAGCGCCGGCCGTTCTGAACATCATTACCGAGATTGCCCAGCAGCGGTTGGAGTCGCGCTACAAAGATCCCGACGCCGTTGTGTCGCCGCTGCGCCGCTTTGCGATGGAAGGCTCAAGTCTCATCCGTGAAGCGCCCGTCGATGTCCGCGAGTTGATCGCCGCCGACAGCCGCACGGTCATACTGGGCGAGGCCGGCGCGGGCAAGACCACGGTGCTGCGCCGGCTCCTTCTCGACACCGCCGAGACCGCCCGGCACGTCATCGACACCTCAACCGATCCTATCGTCCTGCCGATTTTCCTAAAACTCAGTGCGCTTAGCCCGGATAAATCCGTCGAGCAGTTGATTCTGGAGCAGTTTTACATCTACCGGATTGAAGGGCTGCGCACCCAACAAGATGTCATCAACTTATTAAACGGACAGGCGCCCGACGATGCGCCTCTTCATTCTATTCTCTTCTTACTCGACGGGCTTAATGAGATGCCCAGCCCTGACAAAACCCGTCCTATCTTGAACGATTTTATGCGCCGGTATGGGCAGCATCGCTTTATTCTTTCATGCCGCGCCCAAGATTATTCGGCTTTGCAAGGTTTCCGCACGGCCATGCTCAACCGGCTCTCCGGCGAAGATATTGAAGCCTATCTGGTCAACTACCTTCACGCCGAACAAGGGCGAAAAGTGGCGCGCGAAATCTACAGCGACCCGCAGCTTGAAGACCTGGCCCAGACTCCGCTGGCGCTTTATATGCTGGCTCAAATTGCCCGGCGCAGCGAGGAAGACCTGCCCAAAAATCGGGGGGTCCTGTTTGAAGTCTTCACCGACAATCTACTTCAACGCACAGACAATAGCTGGCAGCACATCCTGACTCCGTCCGGAACGCAAGCGCCGCTCACCCTTCGCAAAAGTGCCTTGGCCAAATTGGGGCTAGCGATGCAGCAGGATGAAGCCTGGACCTTTCCCCTCGATCGCTGGCTAATCATCATCGGCGAGCAAATTATGACTTACCGCCAATCGGCCTCGGCGGGCGATCGGCTCGAAATCGAGACGATGACGCCCCACGACGTCCACAACCAAATCAAAGACAGCGGGCTGGTGCGGTGGTCGGAAAGCCGCGAGTGGGTTGAGTTTGCCCATCACACCTATCAAGAGTTTTTCGCCGCCCTGGCCCAAAATGAGACCGGCTACAACCTGGAACCACACCTCAACACCGAGGAGGCCCGCCGCCGCTGGCAGGGCACCATCGTGCTGTTGTACGGCATCGCCGACGATAAATCGACGCTTTACTCCAAAATTTTGGGGGAAGAAAACGAATATGCGCGTATCTGGCTGGCGGCTCAGTGTTTGGCCAACTCCGGTGAGGAAGTGGCCATCGCCCTCCAGCGTCTGGAGCGCACCCTGCCGATGAGCCAGCAGTTTGCCCTACTGTTCAGCGCCGGCCTGGCCTGCCGCCAATTGGGCCGCTTTCCCGAGGCGCTCAGCTACCTTCATATGGCGGCGGGCGAAGCGCCCGGCTCCGCCGAAGTCCAATACGAGCTTGGCTCTCTTTACCGCAAAGTAGAGCAGTATGAACGGGCCATCGAGCATCTGGAGGAGGCCATTCATCTCCGCTCTGATTTTGTCGATGCCTACAACCAGTT
>JAGRCC010000319.1 GCA_020433785.1 Anaerolineae bacterium | reverse complement strand
AACATTGGGCCGGTCTACTTTCAACCCTCCGAACTGCTTAAACTCTTGTTGTTAGTCTTTCTGGCCGCCTATCTGGCCGATCGCCGCCGCCAGTTGGTGGAGGTTCGGGCCTACATCGGCGGATTGGCCGTGCCCCACCCCAACTACCTGGGCCCGATGCTGTTGATGTGGGGCTTCAGCATGGTGCTGCTGATCTGGCAGCGTGATTTGGGGGCGGCGCTGCTCTTTTTTGGCACCTTTCTGGGCATGCTCTACGCGGCCACCGGGCAGTCGAGTTACATTTGGGGGGGGCTGCTACTGCTACTTTTGGGCGGTATCGTCGGCTATGAACTATTTGACGTGGTTCGGATTCGCGTGGACGCGTTTCTCAACCCCTGGCTCGATGCCTCCGGTCGCTCGTTTCAGGTGGTGCAATCCCTGCTGGCGTTTGCCAGCGGTGGCGTGATCGGCCAGGGGCTAGGGCAAGGGCTGCCAACGGCTATCCCGGTGGTCCATACCGATTTTGTGTACGCGGCTATCGGCGAAGAGTTTGGGATGGTAGGCGCGCTGGGTGTTCTGATCTGTTTTGCCCTGCTGGTCAATCGGGCTTTCGCCATCGCGTTCCGGGCCAGAACAGACTTTGAGCAGCTGCTGGCGGTCGGCATCGGCACAATGCTGGCCTTACAGACCCTGGTTATCACCGCCGGAACGCTCAAGTTGATGCCGCTGACCGGGGTTACGCTGCCCTTTGTCAGTTACGGCGGCAGCAGCCTGATAGTCAGTTTTATTATGGTTGGCCTGCTGACATTTATGGCCGCGCCTCAGGCCCATGGTCAGCGGACGATCCCATCCATGCTGCGATCCACCTTCCAGACCCCAACTTACAATCTAAAGTTAGCCCGTATCCTGTTTTTTGGCCTGATTGTAGTGGCCGGCGGCTTGATTTTGTGGCAAATTGCCGCCCCACCCTTTTTGGTCACGCGCGACGACAACCCTCGCCAGGTTATCGCTGAGCAGCGGATCGACCGTGGCCGGCTGCTCACCCGCAGCGGCATCCCCATCGCCGAGACCCTCATCGGCGGCGATGGTCTGGCTCAACGGCATTATCCCTACCCCGGCCTATCATCGGTGACGGGCTATTACAGTGTCCGTTACGGTGTTGACGGCGTCGAGGCCACGTTCGATGCCATTTTGCGCGGCAGCATTGACCAAACGGCTGAAGAAAAGGTTGTCGATGACCTGCTCCATCGACCGGGGGTTGGCCGCGATGTAACGCTGACCGTGGACCTGCCGGCTCAAGTCGCCGCCGATGTAGCCATGGGCGACCAGGAAGGCGCGGTCGTTATCCTCGAAATCGAAACCGGGGCGGTGTACGTCATGTCCAGCCACCCCACGTATGATCCCAACACGCTAGATGAAATGTGGGACTCGCTGCGCCAGGACGAGCGCGCGCCCTTGCTTAATCGGGCTACGCAGGGGTTGTTTCCGGTGGGCGATTTGGCCCGGCTGATTGGGTTAATTGGTCTGTACGACTCCGGCGCAACCCGGCCGGCGGATTTGCTGACTGCGCCGTTAGAAGAAATGCTGGCTCCCTTAGGCCCCACCGGCTATGCCGCCACGGCCCGCCAGTTGGGGCTGATGCAACCCCTGCCCGGTCTGCGCTCGCAGCCGGGGCGACTGCCTGATTTTAACGATAAGGGCACGGTGCGAGATTTAGCGGTAACCCCACTTCATTTGGTGCGAGTGATGGCCGCCCTTGACCGCGAAGGTCAACTGCCCACGCCGATGCTGGCCCTCGACGCCACATCGGAGCAGACATCGAGCTTCAAACCCGGTACGGCCCAGATTGCGCGAGCCTGGCTGCCGCAAGTGGATGAGCAGTTCATTGGACTGTCGGGCCAGGCTAGCCCGGAAGAGACAGGCCAGCAGTCGCTGAGTTGGTTCGTGGGACTGGCCCCGGCCACGGCTTCCGGCCCGCCGGTAGAACCAACCTCCCCGGCACTAACCGAGTCCGGGTTGATATTCGATCCATCGGAAATCGAGGCCGTTACACCCACCCCCACCGTCGAGGCCCCGCCGGAAAAAGCCAAGTATGCCGTGGTCGCTGTCGTTGTCACCGACTCACCAGCCGATAACCCCGCCCTGTCCATCGCCAGAGCGGCCTTGAAACCGCTGCTAGAGCCATCGACCGAGTAGCGTTTGCAAGCAAGACCCTACTATTTGAGCCAAAATTTGATCTACGAAGCTCACCAAGTTACACCAATAATAAATCTAAAAACTTGGCGTTCCTTATTTAATGGCTGATCCTTAGTATTTGGATAGGGAACATTTCATGCGCTATCAAACTTTCATTTCATGCATGCAACAAATGATAATTCATGCATGCATGCATGAAAAAGGATTTTAAGCCCGCATGAAATAACAATTCATGCCCTATACCGCTGAAAAACATAAGGCTATAACGAGTCGTTCATGCCCGCATGAACGACTCGTGACTTATACTAACAATTGTGGTGGTTTATACCATGAAATGATATTTTAAGCCTGCATGAAATGGATTTTTCTGCATGCTTAAATTGATAAACTTGTAACGGATGCCCTTTAGCCGCCCGGTAATCAAAGCCTGACTGTTGTCAGTAAGAAAGATTTGACGACAGCCGTAAAGCGCTCTGGCTGGTCTAAGTGGAGCGCGTGGCCAGCTTGCCGGATTTGTTCGATCTGAAATCTCGGATTAAGACGTTGCAGCTCTTCGGCAACAACGGACGAAACCACCCCTCTATCACCAAATACGAGCAGTGTTGGAACGTCAATCTCACCCACTAACTGCTTATAATCGGGGTTCGGTGGCGTCAGAACATCGAAAGCGCTCAGGCTGGTTTGAAGTCGGGCTCGAGCGAATAGCTCAAGCGTCTCTAATGACCGGTTTGGATGTCTGACCCGCGCTTCGGCCACGACTTCAGCCAATGACATATTAAGAAGCCTCCAATGCTGATCGGCCACATCACTATCACGAACTTCGCGCTGAACTTTTGGGCTCAGGAATGTGGGATCAGCTAAGATCAGGCCACGGAGTAGATTGGGTTTAAGCGTTGCCACCACGGCTGCGGTCATCCCCCCCATAGAATGTCCGAGCAGGACAGGCGGAGGCAGCCTTAGGGTATCTATCAAACCGGCGACATCGTTGGCATGGTCTTCGTAGCGATAGCCGCAGTCAGGTACACTCGACCGGCCATGTCCCCTGGCATCCGGCATGATAACGTCATAGTCATTCTCTAGCGCATGGGCCAAAGCGGTCCAGCACAAGCCATTCGTCATTAAGCCATGCAGCAAAATTAAAGGCGGTTTGGTTCCGCCGGTTCTGGTGTAGTGCATATTAATTCCGTTTGTTTCGCACATGGCTGTGCTCCAGCCGGTCATTTGTTGTCTCCTTGGTGTAGTCGAGGGCTCCAGTTCAATCTCATAAATCCTATGCGTGTGAACTGTTTGATACTGATACAAGTGTATTACAAATTAGTTTACACTACTGTGACCAGGCCGGCGATTAGAAGCAGATAACCGGTAATATAGAAAGCCCGATCATGCGCCGTGGCCAGTTGACCACTTCTAATAAAATGGTTGATCAGATTATTGTGCGGCATGGTGAAGGGTCCGTTACACTAAATTAGAGTTGAAGATAGCATACCAAATCTTTACGGGCGCGTCTCAATGCCGTGGTCAATGACTTGCCAACCTGGGTTGTTGGACTGAGTTTGAGCAAGTTGGCTGTTACCTCTTTCAAAAAAAGACCACCTGGCTCGTGGTCTCGACGGTCAAAAAATTGGGGATGATGACCTTATGCTGGCGATACCGATGTTATTCAACAAGTTTTACCATTTGCTGGCGGAAATAGTCTCGCCAGCCCTCAGAGAGCGCCTCAACCTGCATGACCCGCTGCAGCAGTTTCCGGTTATTCTTTTCACTGACATACAAGCGGACAACATCCGCAACGGTAACCTGGTGAGGGTCCCGCTGAAGCAATTCAATCGCATCACCCTCACCAACGTCACCCTCCTGCAAAACGCCCAGGTAAAACCCGCTGCGACCGCTCCACAGAAAGCGTTTGATAATGTCGTCGCGGCCAAACTTAACGGCCAGTTTATAGCAGGGAATGCGCGGCTCGGTAACGATCACTTCAGCCGAACCAATCCGCAGCCGGTCGCCGATATAGACCCGGTCTTCTAATAACCCGAGCGTGGTCAGGTTCTCGCCAAACATGCCCCAAGGCAGCGTTGTGCCGGGGAGTTCTTTTTCCCAGTAACTATAATGTTCAGCCGGATAGAGATAGGCAGCTTTGCTCGCGCCGCCGTGGACGGATAAGTCGGCCTGTTGGTCACCATCGAGATTATAGCTGCGCAGCCTCACCCGGTCTGCGACTGATTCTTTGAAGATGCCGGTGGTGACCGTCTGCCCTTTCCAAATGACGGTGCGAGGCAGTCCTACATTGACAGAGATGAGTTTCATCGGTCTTGCTCCTGATTAAATACAGTCATTATTTGATTTACTTTTAACCATTCTGAGTAATAAGAGAACTAACTGTTGAAACAGGTATTTCAACGGTTAGTGTATATCAGAAATTCTAACTTGTCAACAGGGTATTTTGCCGGTTATAATATCATCAAGAGTCACTAAGCAGGGGAGACGAACCATGACTCAGGAACAGTCTGTTTCGAAGTTCATTATCATCGCTAACCACCTGTGTCTGGATTTCATCAATACTCAGATCATTCAGGGGGGTCAATTAGTAGAGCTGTTGGAGGATTTCAC
The DNA here is from genome assembly GCA_020433785.1 of Anaerolineae bacterium. The sequence continues at coordinate 3,233 of JAGRCC010000319.1, read as the reverse complement.
CGACTTGGTCGGGTGGTTGGCAGCCGTTCAGCTTTTGGATGCAGCCCAGGCTGAAGAGGCCATCTCACGCTGGAACAACACCGGGGACGGGCAGCACGTGTTTGAGCGCGCCTTGACCTTCCGGGCCACCCTACGCGACATAGCCAAACAGATCGTCGCCGGACAACCGGTATCTCCGGCGGTGGTTGAGGACATCAATAAATTACTGCGCTACCGTATTCACTACTCAGAACTGATCTCCGGGCACGAAGGATTCACGACTCGCTCTTACGCGGAATTTGACGAGGCCATTCATCTCCTAACCCCCATTGCCGAGGCTGCCAGCGAACTCTTATGCTCCGCCGATTTCTCACTGATCAAGAAGTGTGAAAACCCCGAATGCATTCTATATTTTTATGATACAAGTAAAAACCATAAGCGAAGATGGTGCAGCATGAGTATTTGCGGCAACCGCATGAAGGTGGCCGCTTACTATCGGCGACACCGGCCAACTCCCGAGGATAACTGAAACCAGGCGCGGAGAAATCCCTCGGCGTTTTCCTTAGGATTGAATAATGAATAACTTCCCCAATTCCGTCGGGTAATTAGTAAATGGTAAATGGTTATTCGTTGCTGAGAGGTCAATTACGATTTACTAATCACCAATTACCCAAACTCAAATGCGGCAATTATTTAATTCACTATCCTTAGCAGGTTATCATGCTCGAGCGATTCATGGTCGCATAAAAGATAAGGTGGAAAATCTGCGTTTGAAGGCCGTCACATCCGGGGCGACCGTTTCCGGCGCTTCCTTGTCATTGAATACACGACTGAAAAACAGCGCGATGTCAGCCATGTCTGCTGGTTTCATACCCCACCGGACAATTTCGGGTGTACCCAGCCGCAAGCCATTTAAGTCATGATCCACCGGGGCCAGGGGTAAACCAATGCCGCTGGTCAAAATATTGGCGCGACGGAGTAGTTTAGCCATGGTTTGCCCGCCGCCATAGGGTTTGGCTTCCAAGGCCAATTGATGAGATGTCGTGCCGTTCTTTTCAACCGCAAATAAAGGCAGACCGTTGTCCCTAAGGGCGATGGCCAACGCCTGGGCGGTCGATACCATGGCTTGGGCATAATCGGGGCCATAGACTTGCCAATCAAGCAGCGTCATCGCCAGAGCGGCCGACTTAGCCACGTCAAAATTGGCGGTCAGGCCGGGAAATGCGATCTTATCAATACGTTCGGCCAGGACCGGGTCATTAGTCACGATTACACCGGACGGCGGCCCGCCTAAACTCTTATAGGTACTAAAGGACATCAGATGGGTGCCTTCCTCAAGGGGCTGGGGCCAGGCTTGACCGGCGATTAACCCGCTAAGGTGCGCGGCATCGAAATGAACGTAACTGTCATATTCATCGGCAATAGCCCGTATCTCGCGCACAGGATGGGGAAATAGGTTTAGACTGCCGCCGATGGTGATTAATCGAGGCCGAACCTGCTTAACTTGCTCCCGCAAAGCATCGATATCCACCGAATAGGTTTCGGCATCAATTGGGGCCCAATGTATGTCAAGCCCATACAATCCGGCGGCTCCGGCGGTATGGTGCGTAACATGGCCGCCAATCTCAGGCGGCGGCACAATGATCTTGTCACCGGGCTTGGTTGTGGCCATAAACGCATATAAATTGGCTAGAGCCCCGGAAGCCAAGCGTATTTCAGCATAGCGGGCGTTAAATAGGTCGCACGCCAGCTTCGTGGTCAATACCTCGATTTTTTCAATCGCCTCCAGCCCCATTTCGTATTTATCGCCCGGATAACCCAGCGAGGGCCGGCTCCCTAACCCACTCCCCAGCAAGGCTTCCGCCTTGGGATTCATTACATTGGTGGCCGGATTGAGATTGATCGATTGCTGTTCATGAATGGCTTTGTTTTCAGCAATGAGCTGGTTAAGGTGTTGGTCTAATTCCTCTACAGTACAGTCTGAATAAAGCTGTTCAAGGGAAGCGATATAGTCTCGAGAATGAATAGGTATCCAAGATCTATCTGTTTTTTGTTTCAAGTTGATCCTCCTGTCTTATCATCAATTGAGCCGACTGCTTGTTGAGGTCAGTAAGTCACAAGTATGAGCCACATCGTTGGGGTGGGCTATTCGAATAGCAAACCTGGTCCAAACCTGGTCAGCCTCATCCTATGGGACTTCATCGGGGATTGGCGCGGCGACGTTATGCCTTGCGCCGAGCAATTTCAGCTCGGACCACGGGGGCCACTTTAGTGCCATACAACTCGATGGCGTGCATAACCTGCTGGTGAGGCATCGTGCCGACGCCCATCATGAGCAGGAAGCGCTGGTGGCCAAAGATGTCGTGCTGCCACAGAATCTTCTCGATGATATCGTCCGGGGTGCCGATGAAGTTCGCTCCCCGTAGGACGGCGGAGGCGTCGTATTGGGCGCGGGTCATAGGCGGCCAGCCGCGCTCGCGGCCGATCTTATTCATGGTCTGCTCAAAGTAGGGGAAGGCAGTGTCCAGCGCCTGCTGCCGGTCATCGGCAATGAAGCCATGCGAGTTAACGCTTACGGCCAATTGGGCGGGGGCGTGGCCGGCTTCAGTCGCCGCTTGCCGATACAGATTGACCAGCGGGCCAAACTGTTCCGGATAGCCGCCAATAATAGCCAGCGCCAGGGGAAGCTTCAACGCGGCCGCACGTACGACCGACTGTGGCGTACCCCCGACGGCAATCCAAATCGGCAGCTTCTCTTGGAGCGGGCGAGGGTAAACCCCCTGACCCACCAACGGTGGTCGATGCCGGCCCGACCAGGTGACGTGCTCTGACTCGCGCAGGTGCAGCAGCAGCTCTAGCTTTTCGGCGAAGAGTTCGTTGTAGTCGCGCAGATCGTAGCCAAATAGGGGAAAGGACTCGATGAACGACCCCCGCCCCGCCATAATTTCGGTCCGGCCGTTCGAGAGCAGGTCCAGCGTGGCAAAGCGCTGAAAGACCCGGACCGGATCATCAGAGCTGAGGATCGTCACCGCCGTACTGAGGCGAATGGATTTAGTGCGCGCCGCTGCTGCCGCCAGAATCACCTCTGGAGCCGACGACACAAAATCCGGCCGGTGATGTTCGCCCAGACCAATGACATCCAGGCCAACCTGTTCGGCTAACTCGACTCGCTCCAAGAAATATTGCAGCCGCTGCGCCGGACTGATAAGCTGGCCGGTACGGGGATCGGGGGTTAACTCGGCAAAGGTATAGAG
>JAGRCC010000318.1 GCA_020433785.1 Anaerolineae bacterium | reverse complement strand
ACCTATCGACGGGCCGGTAATGAAGGGTCTACCCCTAATCCGTTTCTAAGTACCGAGGCCGACCGGATGGTGGAGCCACACATTTCCTTGGAGGAAGCGTGGTTCGGTCTCAAAGTGGATATCACCCCCGGCGTTTGGGACCGGGCCGTGCCGATTGACTTGAACCACCAACCGGCCTTTCGGCTGTCAACGACCGATTTGCTAATTCACCTGGCCGTTCACGCGACGTTTCATGTGATTATGGGCAGCTCGGTGTTTTTACAACTATATGATATTGGTCAAGTTCTTCAGGTGTGGGCCGAAGAGATTAAGTGGCCTGAACTGCTGCACCGAGTCCGTCAGAGCGAGGCTCAACCATTTGTGTATGCCGGATTTTATTGGGCCAAATCACTTTACAATGCACCCATTCCGGAATCATCCCTGGCCGCTCTTGAGCAGGATTGCTCACCGGCTTTGGTGGGGTATGTTCGCTCCCTGGATGCTGCGGGGTTGCTTGAGCGAACTCAGCATCCACCGTTGGTTACCCTCCAGCAGCGTCTCCAACGCGGTATTTTAGATCGAAAAGAAGCGGCTCGCTGGGCCGGCTCTTTCAACGCCAAGTGGCAAGTATGGCAAACAGCTTTAACATTTCATAAAACCGATACAATGAACTTATTGAAGCAGCGATTGAAATTTGAAGTCTAGGAACATGAGAAACGGAAAGAAACAAGCTCCTTTTTTTTCAGTGATCATTCCCGTGTACAACGGTGGTTATGCCTTTGAGCGCTGTCTCAGCGCCATCCAGCAATCAACGTTTACCGATTGGGAATTGATTGTAGTTGATGATGGTTCAACCGACGGATCAGATGGGCTAACTCGGCAGTTCAAGGCCCGCTTGTTTGCTACAGGGAAGCGGCTGGGTCCGGCTGCCGCCCGTAACATTGGCGCTAAAATTGCTAAGGGGCGCTATCTATTTTTCATCGATGCCGACTGCGAAGTGCATGCTGACACTTTGGCTGTGGCGGCGACCTTTTTAAGGCAGCATCCGATGCTGGATGCTATCTTTGGTTCTTACGACGATACCCCGGACGCGCGAGGCTTTGTGGCTCAATACAAAAACCTGTTTCACCATTATGTGCATCAAAATGGTAAAGAGGAAGCCTCCACTTTTTGGACCGGTTGCGGCGTGATCAAGCGCAATCGATTTTTGAAACTGGGCGGCTTTGATGTCCAACGCTACCCTCGACCCTCAATTGAAGACATTGATTTGGGCTATCGGCTCAAACAGGCCGGCGGCAAAATTCGGCTGGTTAAAAATGTTCAGGTCAAACACCTTAAAGCCTGGAGGTTTAACGACCTGATTAAATCGGATATTTTTGATCGAGGCATCCCCTGGACGCGATTAATTCTGCGCGATAGAGCCTTTGTGGGCGACCTGAACCTCCAAACCCATAACCGCATTAGTGTTATTGCGGTTTATGCCCTGGTTTTGGCTTTGCTAAGCAGCTTTTTCTCCCTTACAGCGCTTGACGTGGCCTTGGGTTTGGCCATTCTCCTCTTTTTCCTTAACCTCAATCTGTATCGCTTCTTTTACCACAAACGCGGCTTAATGTTTATGATAGGGGTCATCCCCCTCCATTGGCTTTACTATTTTTACAATGGTATTTCATTTGGCTGCGGATTGCTGCTGCACTGGCTGGCTAATTTTTTCGCCGAGCCGCTTCGATCACCTCCTCCTTTAATTGATCCGCGAGAAACAGAGAGGGAATTAACTTATAACCGGTATGGAACTTGAAGCGACCAAATCCGCCCCAGCTATTCGCGGGATTTCCGTTGTTAGTCGACATAGCCGCCTGCAAACCAAGTCCCACGATGTTGTGTGGCTGGCGTTGGTTGGGGTGTGTGTTTCGGCCGTTTATCTCGTTCTGCTACCCTACCTGGTCCGGACCTGGCGCACCACCGGTGATGAGCCTCACTATCTGCTGACTGCCCATTCCCTAGTTCACGATGGCGATTTTGATCTTAGGAATAACTACGATCAGTTTGACTATCTGGACTTTTACTTTAGCAAAGATATTGCCCGCCAGGTTCGATACGATTCGGCCGGCGCTGAAATTCTTGACCATTATCTCGGCCTGCCGGTACTGATTGCTCCGGCCTATGCGCTGGGTGGGCGTTTTGGAGTATTGGCCTTTCAGGCGATGCTCGCCGGTTTGCTGGCGGTGATAACCTTTAAGCTGGCCTGGTCGGTTAGTGAAGATATAGGAGCGGCCCTCATCGGGACGCTTTTTGTTTTTTTTAGCCCGCCGTTACTCTTCTATCCTTATCTGGTTTACCCGGAACTCATTGCGGCGCTGCTGGTCACGATCAGTCTGTATTTTATCATTACCCCCAAACCGACCGGCTTTGGAGCGGCGATTCTGGTGGCGTCGCTCATCATACTGCCCTGGCTTAATCGGCGGTTTATTCCTCTGGCGCTGGTGCTGGCCTTGCTAACGTGCTGGTCTTACTGGTCGGGGCCGCTAACCGGGACTAACCGGTTGTTTACCCTATTCAAAAACCTAAAACTGGGCCTGTTGGCTGTTGGGTTGACTTGCCTTTCAATCGGGCTGCTGTGGTGGGTAAACAGCCACTTGAGCGCGCCGGCCCGAGTGGATATTGCTATCCCGGCCACGGGGGTGCTGCTCTGGACTCGATTAACCCGGGGCATTGGTTGGTTGGTCGATCAGCAGCGCGGCCTGTTTATTTTGGCGCCCATTTATATTTTGGGAGTCTGGAGCTTGCCCGTGCTGGGGCGTGCTTTCTGGCGCAGCCGCAATTGGCTGCTGCTAGTGCCTTTTATCTTGTCGCTAGGGTTAACGGCCGCCGCCGGCGGTTTCTGGATCGCCTGGGAAGTTGGCCCGCGTTTTCTGGTTGTGGCCCTGCCGGCGCTGGCTCCCCTGCTGGCTTTGGCCTGGCGAACCTACCGCCATTCGATGCTGTTCGTGAGCCTGACGATTTTGCTGGGCGCTGTTAGCGTGATCAACGGCATCGTCATTCTGCGCCAGCCGGAACTACCCTACAAATCATCCCTGCCGATCTTCTACAGCACCCTGTTCCACCTACCGCTGACCGACTGGCTGCCCAACTTGGGCGATTATGAAACTATCGCCCCAAACTTAGCCAACGACCCAGCCGGTCAGGTAATTCAACAAGATGGCGAATCCCTGTGGATTGCCTCCGGCGGTCAATCGACCCCGCTCATCGCCGCGACGCCGTTGGAAGCCTTATCCTTTGGCCATTACCGGCTGCGCTGGCCCGTTCAAGTCGCACCGGGGCTGCCGCCTGAAACCGAACTCCTACGCCTGTCGATCAAACATCTAGGCGGCGGGCAGGTATTTTATAAAACTATCACCGCCGCCGACCTGCCGGCCGATGGTCGCTTCGGGCTTGTTGACGAATCGTTTTTTAACCCCAACCCCGACCGCTGGCGAACAGCGATGGTTTTGCAGGCCACCGCCACCGGGCAGGGTGATCTTCGAGCCCAAGCTATCCGCATTACGCCCGACCCACTCTATGCCTGGATTTTGCCATATTTTTACCTCGCGTTTATAGTAGCAAGCGCCGTCTGGCTGTGGTATCGATCCGGCCGAGAGCGATCATCCCGGTCAGCCCCTCCAGCCTGGCCGGTGGCGGTGCCTATTCCCTTTCTGTGGGCGGCGGCCTTGACGATACCGGTAGCGGCGATCGGGTATCTAAGCTGGCAGCAACATCTTAGCAGCCATACCTATGATGTCGCTGGCTTCCAGCATTTTGTCGGCCAGCCCATTACTGATGCGGCTGCCCTGGATCACCGGGCCTGGCTGGTCGATCCGGCCGTCGATCCGCCCCAGAAAGCCATTTATGGCCCCTTTGACATCTACGATGCCGGCCACTATCAAGTGACCTTTCGTCTAAAACTGTCGCAGCCGGTCGATACGACTGAACCGGTAGCTCGACTCCAGGTTGCTGCTACGGCTAACTTTGAAGAATTAGTCACTCAATCACTGCCAGCTCAGGCCTTCTCCCAACCCAATCAGTATCAGAATTTTACCCTAACCATCGACAACCCCCGCCGACAGGCGCTTAGCTTTGAGGTCTACTACCTGGGGTTAGCCCCGTTAGCCGTTGACCAGGTGACTATCACCAAAATGAATTCGTAACATTGACGGTAACTAATCAGGTGACTGGCACTTTTGTAAAAATCGAGAACTTTGCAGGCAATACAACCTTGCGATTACAACGATTAAGTGCCAGTCACCTTTGAATAAATGCTATCGAGGTACAAATTTGCAACTACATCGCCTGATTTCATATAGTCTAATGACGGCCGGAGCCTTAGCTTCAGCCAAAGCGATCCTCAAACGATGGCAGTGGGAAGAAAATAATGTCATTACCGCCATCATGCTGGATTGGGATGATGTCCAGGCAGTGGCAACTCGCGCCGCCGCTCTAGCCGATCAGGCCAATGGCAGCGGCAGTCCGGTGGAAACCTTACTCCTCATGTACAAAGAGAGCGGGGCGACTCATCTTTCCATTCCGGAACTCACTCTTGAGCGGCTGCTGGCCCGAGGCGAACTGAGCGTCACCCAGGGCAGCGACCCCGGCCGGGTCTATTTGCAAGCCCAAACGTCGCAACTGGCCGAACGGGTAACCACCGAACTGCAAGCCCGGCTGCCGCAGTTACAGGCTCAACTAACCGCTGCTGAAAAACCGCTTATCTCCTTCGTGGGCGATCTACCGGCCGTGGCCGAAGTCAGCCTGGGGTTTAACCCTACTCACTTCGATTTAGCGGGTCGCGTGGGTCTGGCCCCTGTGCCTCGACCGGTAGGCTTCAGTTGGGTCCAGCCCGAAATGATTGATCGGACGCTCGATCAAGCTGCGGCTTTAGGAGCCAAATTGATCGCCGTGCAAGGGAACATGACCCCCGGCTTTGAGTTCAACATTCAGCACACCGTTGAGGCGCTGCGTCGCAACGGGCTGACCTACGCCTACTTTAACCTCAGCCGTCACCAACGCGGCGACTGGTTTGTAGCCAAAAACCTGACCGTCGATGGCCTGGTGGTGTTAGCCCATGAATTTGAGCCGGCCGAACTGCTGGAGGAAGATTGGGTTACCATCTCCGATCGCTGGGCTAATCTGGCCACCGAAGCCGGCATCCGACTCTGTTCGGTTCGTTTCTTTCGAGTCATTCACGCCGCCGATCCCCTTGAGTCGATCACTTATATCCGCACCTTGTCAAACGCTCTGCGCCGGGCCGGGTTTATCTCCGGGTCGGTCGGGGCGTTGGATTTGACCGTATACCGGCCGGAGCGCGACATTGCCGCCTTAGCCGGCGCCGGTCTGAGCGCCGCCGGCGCCGCTGGCCTGGCCGCCGATCTTCTGCCGATTCCCGATGCCTTGAAGTTATTGGGCGTTGGTGTGGCTGCCGCCGGTCTGACCGGGCTGCCATTATGGGAGCAGTCGGGCGACCCGCCGGCTCACGATCATGGCCATGATCACCATCATGATCACGAGCACGAGCATCATCATCACCATGACCACGACCATGATCACGAACATGAGCATCACCACCACGATGACCACGACCATGAGCATGAACACGATCACCATCATGATCACAACCATGAGCATCATCACCACGATGACCACGAGCATCATCACCACCATCATCACGACCATGACCATCACGATCATGATCACGGTCATGATCATGATCATCATGGCCACAGCCATGACCGCATCTGGTCTACCGCTTACGGTCCAAAAGGCACGGCGCTGGCGACGGCGGTCGCTTATCCGGCCGCTATCGCCGCGATTAACGGGGCTCACCCGACGGCGGCGCTGGCCCAGGCTGTGCTGATTGGCG
>JAGRCC010000317.1 GCA_020433785.1 Anaerolineae bacterium | reverse complement strand
TGAAAAACGGCGAGTTTGAAGATGGGACACACGTGCTGCGGGCCAAAATCGATATGGCTTCCGGTAACTTGAACCTGCGCGATCCGGTGCTGTACCGTATTCTCCACGCCGAACACCCGCGCACCGGCGACGAATGGTGCATTTACCCCATGTACGATTACGCGCATGGCCAATCTGACTCGATTGAAAGTATCACCTACTCGATTTGTACGTTGGAGTTTGAAGATCATCGCCCGCTGTACAATTGGTTTTTGGACGAGCTGGACATTTACCATCCCCAGCAAATCGAATTCGCCCGCCTAAATCTGACTTATACGGTGATGAGTAAACGCAGGCTGCTGCGACTGGTTAAAGATGGGCTGGTCAACGGCTGGGACGATCCCCGCATGCCGACCATCTCCGGCATGCGGCGGCGCGGCTATCCGCCGGAAGCCATTCGCGATTTTGCCGAGCGCATTGGCGTGGCCAAAAACGACAGCACTATCGATTTTGCCTTGTTAGAGTACTGCCTGCGCCAGGAGCTGAACCAGAGCGCAGCCCGGGTGATGGCCATCCTCGATCCGCTGAAGGTAGTCATCACCAATTATCCGGATGATAAGGTGGAGTATGCCGAGGCGGTCAACAACCAGGAAGATCCGTCGGCCGGCACGCGCCAGGTGCCTTTCTCCAAGGTGATTTACATTGAACGCGAGGATTTCCAGGAAGTCCCCCACAAAAAATTCTTCCGGTTGGCCCCCGGGCGAGAAGTGCGGCTGATGCACGCCTATTACATCACCTGCACCGATGTGATCAAAGATGAAAACGGCGACATCGTCGAACTGCACTGCACCTACGATCCCGAAACGTGGGGCGGCGACTCACCGGATGGGCGGCGGGTTAAAGGGACGCTGCATTGGCTATCGGCGACTTATGCGCTTAACGCCGAAGTGCGTTTGTACGATCATCTCTTCATCAAGGAAAATCCCGATGATGTGGCGGACGGCGAAGATTTTACCGTTAATATGAATCCGGAGTCACTGCAAGTGGTAGCCCAGGCTAAGGTTGAGCCAAGTTTGGCCGATGCGGAACCGGGCAGTCGTTACCAATTTTTGCGAACGGCTTATTTCTGTGTTGATCCCGATACTACCCCCGATCATCTGGTATTTAATCGTACCGTTACGCTACGGGATACCTGGGCCAAAGTGCAGCAAAAATCGAAGTAATATTTGATTCCTGGCTATATTTGTGGCAAAGTATAGCTATTGTTTTACACATTGTAATACTTAAAGGATAGGGCTATGAGCGATCTCGAACAGAATAAAAGCACCGATGAACCGTTTAACGAAGAACCTGTTTCCCCAGACCCGGTGATAGACGTTGAAGAGACGCCGGTCGCAGAGGCGGATCTCTCTCAACCGGACCCTGCGGTAGATGTTGATGAGAATCCGGTTGAAGAAGCGGCTACCCCTCAACCAATTGCGGCAGTTCCTCCGAAATCGTCGTCGAGTCCGTGGCTGCTGCTTATTGTGGGGCTGCTGGTTGGCGGGCTGGGTGGGTTTTACCTGCGGCCGCTCATCTTCCCGGAACAGCCGTCGGTGGTTGCGCCATTGGCCAGCGTCGAGTCTTCGGCCGAGATCAACGAGTTGGACCCCTACCAGGCGGTGATGTTAGCCGTCAGTTCAGGGGCGCGCCATTACCAGGGCCAGACCGAAGCGCCGATCACCATCGTTGAATTTGGCGATTTCAACTGCGGTTACTGTGCTCGCTGGGCCAAGGAAGTTTTGCCGAAAATCAACGAAAAATACATCGAAACCGGTAAAGTGAAAATGGCCTTTGTTCATTTTCCCATTTTAGGGGCCGATTCGATGCAGGCGGCTGAGGCTTCAGAATGTGCGGCTCAGCAAGATCGATTTTGGGACTACCATACAATGATGTATAGCAACATTGGTATCGGCTATACCCCGGCCAATCTGACCAAGCTGGCCGACCAAATCGGTCTCGACACCGCTGCGTTTGAGCAGTGCTTGGCGTCCTTCACCGATACCAGTTCGTTAGAAGATGATATTCGTCTATCGCAAGTGATGGGAGTGCGAGGGACGCCCGCCTTTTTAGTCAACGGTGTTCCTCTGGCCGGCGCTTACCCTTACGAGGAATTCGAACGTATTATCGATGAGCTTCTGGGTGAAAAAACCAGCGGCTAAGGACTTTGGTTGAATAAAAAACAAGGGGCGGCTTGCAAGCCGCCCCTTGTTTTTTTTGCAAAGTTGAATTTGAAAATTCTATCAAGTGCTTAGCGTTGTAGCCAACGACTAGGCCATAAAATACATAATTGACCAACCTACCAGAATGCCCAGACCCACACTGATAGTTCCAATAACGCCGTAATAAGTAAACTTAATGACTTTGGCATAAAATTCATCGAGATCACAAATGAGGCCAACGACAATTCCGGTGGTTAGACCGATATAACTCAGCGGTTCAAAAATTTCTACAAAACCGCTGCCCAGCATATAAATGCCGACCAAACCAATAATTTTCCCCAACAGCGCGAAAATCGCCCCGTTGAGCATTAGGGCGAACCCCCGCGCAATCTTGGTCCGATGCGCTGCCAGCGTGGTTTCGACCCAATTTGTTCGAAGCTTATGATTGAGATTAGCTTTATTAATGACCATAACAACCCCCACTTCTTCTCCACTTATTTGGAACGCTTGAAAGATTAACTAAGTTGACCTAATTCTAGCGAAATAATCGTGGAATTGGCTTAATAGTTTATTTAAAATAAGTTATAATTCTTTATCATGAAGAATGCGGTCACTTTTGTAGGGGCAAAGCTGTTGATTTTGCGGATCAGATGGGTATTTTTGACGCAATTCTCGGTATGCCAAGACCTGACAGGTTTTGTCCAAAATTCTATGATAAAGCTGGCTTTGGTACGGAAATTTGTCATTTATAGAACCAAATTATCAAAAACCTGTCAGGTCTTCGCCCTAAAATGAGAATTGCTTTCCCGGTAAATTATTGACTTGCCTTATCCTTCGTGTTACACTGCCTGCCGCAAATTTTGAGGATTAGAGGCTTAAATGACAACCATAGCGTTTCAAGGGGTCGGCGGCGCCTACTCAGAAACCGCCATCTATCAATATTTTGGACCATCGACTAAAACGATCAGCTGTGTTTCATTGGTGGATGTCTTCACCGCCGTGGAAACGCGGCAGGCCGATTTGGGTATTCTGCCGGTGGAGAACGCGCTAACCGGCTCCCAACCAATGGCCTACGAACTGCTCATGGAGCGCGACTTACGCATTCAAGCGGAAATTATCATGCGCATCCAGCATACGTTGATGGCTGCCCCAGGAACAAAATTATCCAGCTTAAAGCGCATCCGTTCTTCATCCCAATCGCTCCGCCAATGTGAAAAGTTTATCCAACGCTATAAGTTGGAGGAAATTGCGGCCTTCGACACCGCCGGCAGCGCCCGCGATCTGGCCGAGCATCCTGAAGCCGATCTCGGTGTCATTGCCAGTAAACTGGCCGCCGATATCTATCATCTCGATGTCCTTGAAGAGGATATTCAAGATGCGCCCTTTAACTACACTCGCTTCTTTGTGCTTGGCAACGAAGACCCGCCCCGCGCCCAACGCTCAAAGACCTCCCTTATCTTTAGCGCCCGACACCTGCCGGGATCGCTCTATCACTGCTTGGGGGAATTTGCCGAGCGCAATATCAACCTGACCAAAATCGAATCTCGCCCGCGCCGTAACCGGCCCTGGCAGTATTTATTTTATCTCGATTTTGAAGGACATTGGCAAGATCCTGTCGCCGAAGCCGCTCTCTTGGGCCTGCTACGACGGGCCGGCTTTGTGAAGATGCTTGGCTCTTATCCCATAGCCACCACCCCCCATCCTGACGATAAGGGCACGCTCATTATTAAAAATGGCGCGGTGGGAGAAGCCGACTTATGATCATCGTGATGGACTCCGAAGCGACGCCCTTTCAAATTGACAATGTTATAGCCGAAGCCGAAAGCTGCGGCTGGCAGACGCATCTGTCCCAAGGTTCCGGTAATACGGTGATTGGCTTGCAGGGCCACGGTCAACCACTTGACCTCTTTAAGGTCGGCCAAATGCCCGGCGTTCGGGAGACGATGGCCATCACTCAGCAATTTAAATTGGCCAGCCGCACCTTCCGTCCGGAAAACACTACCATTAAAGTGAGAGATGTAACGGTGGGGAATGACAAACTGGTGGTTATGGCCGGTCCGTGTAGTGTGGAAAGCCGAGAGCAACTGCTTGAAACGGCGCACGCGGTAAAGGAAGCCGGGGCCACGATGCTGCGAGGTGGCGCGTACAAACCGCGCAGTTCACCCTACAGCTTTCAAGGGCTGGGCGAGACCGGGCTAAAGTTATTGGCTGAAGCCCGTGAAGTAACAGGGCTGCCCATTGTAACCGAGGTGATGTCGCCCACGAAAGTGGCGTTGGTGGCGGTTTATGCCGATGTTTTACAAATTGGGGCGCGCAACATGCAAAATTACGATCTGCTTAACGCGGTTGGCCAGGCCCAAAAACCGGTCTTGCTTAAGCGAGGGATGTCAGCCACCTTGGAGGATTTGCTGATGGCGGCCGAGTATATTTTACAGCATGGCAACAACCAGGTGATGCTGTGCGAGCGGGGTGTGCGCACGTTTGACACCAAATACACCCGCAACACCTTTGATATCAACGCCATTCCGTTGCTCAAAGAACTGTCGCACCTGCCGGTCATTGCCGACCCCAGCCACGGCATCGGTATCCGGCGGCATGTGCTGCCGGTCACACTGTCGAGCGTGGCCGCCGGCGCAGACGGGCTGATCATCGAAACCCACCCCGACCCTGACAAAGCGGTGTCCGACGGCCCGCAGTCTCTAACCCTGCCCCAATTTGCCGACTTGATGGACAGAGTGCGAAGGATGGCCTCGGCGGTTGGACGCGCTTGTTAGTGACACAGGCGAGGCGTAGCCTACACCCCACCCAGGCCGCGGTAAGCCTTATTCCGGCGACACAGCGCAGCGAAACCCAACGTTGTTAAAAAATTTGAAGTCGCCGTCCAACCGCGAGACACATAAAGCCACATTGGCATCGTTGCGCCACGATGCGCCACGCAGCACCCGAAAGCCGCTGGCCTGCCGGCTTTCGCGGCCGTCGTCGGCGTCATAAGGATAAGATCGAAACAGACTATTGGTCCATTCCCACACGTTGCCGACCATATCCACCAACCCTTCGGGGGTATCGCCGCCCGGTGAAAATTGGCCCACGGAAGTGGTTTGCCCCAAGTCAGCTTCTTTGCTGTTACACAGTCCGGTGCTAAACGCATTGCCCCACGGATAGCGGCGGCCGTCGAAACCTCGGGCAGCGCGCTCCCATTCAGCTTCGGTCGGCAAGCGTTTCCCTGCCCAGGCCGCATAAGCCATCGCATCTTGCCAGGTCACTAAAACAACCGGATGATTGGCCTTGTCTTTAGGAAAGGTGCGCTGTTTTGTGTCCCAATTATAGAGTTTAGTATTGCACCAACTAACCTCATAATTGGGCACCGGATAATCAGTTTGATCGATAAATAGTTTGTACTCGGCGTTCGTGACCGGCCAGCGGTCGAGGTAGAAATCGGCCACGTCCAGGTGGTGTTCCGGTTGATGGTTCGGGTCGCCCTGGTTAGACCCCATGACAAAACGTCCGCCGGCCATAAAAACCATCTCTTTATTGTCGGTAGGCCAGGTGATAATTTTTTCGAGGATATCATCCGGTTCGGGGGTGAGTTCTTGAGTCATACTTGTCGTCTCCTTACGTTTCAATATCGTAGGCCAAAACACAGCCGGCCAGCCAAATATGGTCGCCGGGTTTAAG
>JAGRCC010000316.1 GCA_020433785.1 Anaerolineae bacterium | reverse complement strand
TGAGGATGATTATGAAACGGTTAGTAACTTTATCTTTAGTACTGGCTCTGGGGTTGGTGATAACGCTTTTTGCGACAACCGGCCAGACGGCGCAAGCCCAAGAGGACTTAGACACAATCCTGGCCCGGGCTGCTGCCCGAAGCTTCCTGACGATTCTGACCCGCCCGGAACTTTCCAGCGCGCTCGACTTCTACACCGCCGATACGCTGCGAACCGACAACATTTTGGCTGAACTGGGCGATGTCACCAGTTATCAAATTACCAGCGCCGACTGGCTCAAACCCAACGAAACCTACCAGGTTGAAGCGACCCTGCAACCCGGCAGCCGCGATGTTATCGTGCGCACCGGCAAATACAACAATCGTTGGCAGGTCGATGGTTTAGAACTGCCGGCCAGCGGCGTTGTGGCTCAGACTGCCGCCGGTTCGGCTCCGATGGTCGGCCTCCAGCCGGTAGCCGGTAACGGCCCGGGCAAGCTGGTTTTTCAAACCCAAAGCGGTGGTGACATCTACATCATCAACGCCGACGGCACAGGCTTGAGCCGCGTTACCAATGGTCTAGACCCGCAGCTTTCGCCCGACGGCAGCCAGATCGTTTTCACCCGTTGGGATCCGCAGTATGAACTGTTCACCATTAACGCTGATGGCACCAACGAACGATCCTGGTTCAGCGGCAAACGACAAATGAAATCACCGACTTGGTCGGCGGACGGTACAAAGCTGGTCTTCAGTTTTCAAGATGGCGGCCGGTTGGAAGGCGATTTGAAAAAATACAGCTTAAAAGCTTTGGCCCGCAAAGACAATCCGGTCAGAATACCCGACAACGCTCGTGGTGTTGAGTTCGATCAGGATGGACTAGAGTACTTTATCCCGCCCGATGCCTATTGGTGGCTGGCCCAAATTGATATTCAAAATGAAGAATACGAGGATTTATCCACCGGCTCTCGCTACAACTACGCGCCGAGTTGGGACCCAGCCGACCCGAACAAGCTGTTCTATCGCACCGACAAAGGCATTGGCCTCTACTACGCCGACTCGCGCACCAGTTACCCGGTCAGCTATGATGATCGCGATCGCGGCGGCTTGGCCGTCTCGCCGGATGGCACGAAAGTAGCGTTTACCTACTATCAGGACGGCAACTGGGAAATTCACACGATCAATCTCGACGGGACCAATCGGCAGCGATTGACCGAAACGCCCTTGGCGGTCGTGGCCAGTCAAAACCAGGCCGGCAACGACGTCTACATTAATGAAGAAGGCTTTAGAACGATGAGCCGCGCTCACGGCGACGGCCAGCCCAATCATAACTGGAACAACGCCGCCCCGACTTGGTCACCTGACGGCAGCCAGATCGCCTTTGTCACCGATCGCACCGGCCAGTGGGAAATCTGGATTATGAACGCCGATGGGTCAAACCAGCGCGCTATGTTTCCGAACGGCGCCCTCAATGAGATCGACCTGAACTTTGCCGGCGTTGATGAGCGCATGTTATCGTGGCGATAATAAAAAGGAGATAGGGAGATTAGGAGATGGGGAGATTGTTAGAAAAAACTTTCCACACGCCACTCCCTAACTTCCTCCGAGAGAGGAATTCGGAAAAATGAGTAAACGAGTTGGAATTTTAGTCGGCGGCGGGGATGTCCCCGGCCTGAATATGTGTCTCAAAAGTTTGGTCTATCGCGTCATCGATGTCGGCTTTGAGCCGATTGGTATCCGCAAAGGCTGGCAAGGGCTGCTTAATTACAACTATAAAGACCCGACCACCTATACCAACAACTTTATCGAACTGGACAAAAATATAGTCCGAGCCATCGACCGGACGCCGGGTTCTTTTTTACACGCCTCCCGGATCGATCCGTCGAATGTGCCGCACCGGCTTATTCCCCGGTTTCTGCACCCTGACCCCGGTTCGTATAAAGATACCTATGACGTCAACGATCATATCAAAGATGTCGTTCAACGGCTTGGCTTTAAGGCGCTGATCGTGGTTGGCGATGACGATATGCTGCGGCACGCGGCCCATCTAAGTCGTGACGGGGTGCCGATTATCGCCATCCCCAAAACCATTCACAACAACATTCACGGCACCGATTACACCATCGGCTTCAGCACCGGGTTGGCTCGCAGCGTCGCCTTTATTCACGAACTGCGGGCGCTGGCCGGCTCGCGTGAGCAGGTGGTGGTGGTCGAAACATTCCGGGTCAATTCGGGCTTGAGTACGCTGCTGGCCGGCTTTCTGGCGGGCGTCGATCGGGTGGTTATTCCGGAAGTGCCTTATGACCCGGAGCGCCTGGCCTACCTGGTTCAGCATGATAAGCAGCTCAATCCCAATAACTATGCCGTGGTGCTGGTTAGCGATGGTTCGCGAATTGTGCCGGAGAAGCTGCTGCAATACACCCCTCATCTATCGCCGCGCAGCCAATCGGTAGCTTTGCGGTTGATGACGGAAGAAAAAGCGGCAGAGGCCCACGAAGAAGAATTTGATCTGGATGAAGTCTTAGAAACCGGCAGCACTCTGGCCGGCAGCGGGATGGTGGTGGCCGAGGTATTGGCTCATCTGCTCGATGAAGAAGTATTTCTACAGCCGCTGACCTACCTGCTCCGAACCGGCAGCCCGGACGGCCAGGACCTGCTAGGGGCCACCAACTTCGCCATTATGGCCGCTCGACTCTTGAGCGAAGAGCGTTTTGGCCGGATGACGGCCTATCAGCAGCGTTATAATTTAACTGATGTCCCGCTCAGTATGGTCACTG
>JAGRCC010000315.1 GCA_020433785.1 Anaerolineae bacterium | reverse complement strand
ACTTTAGCCGTACGTGCAATATGAACTACGCGCTCGTCGAGTTCTTCTACTGCGTCCTCAAATTCACGTTTTGCCATCAATAACTCCTTTTAAGAGGCGTTCCTTATCAGTTATGTTCTCAAATTAAAATTCAAGCCCGGCTTCCCGAGATGATTCGGCCAGTGCTTTGACTCGACCGTGGTATTTATAACCACCGCGATCAAAAACTACTTTAGTAATTTGTTTTTCCTGGGCTCGTTCAGCCACCAATTTACCCACAGCAGCTGCCTGCTCCATCGGCGACTTCCCTTTGAAATCGCTTGACTCGCGCAGCTTAGGTTCTAAACTGGAAGCCGCCACCAATGTTACGCCTTGCGTATCATCAATTACTTGGGCATAAATATGATGTAAACTTCGAAACACATTCAAACGAGGCCGGTCAGCCGTCCCTTTGACATGCTTACGCACGCGAGCATGGCGGCGCTTTCTAGCCATAAAAAACGGATTTGTTTTTCCCATAATACGTAACTCCCTCGATCAAAAACCAGTTATTTGGCTTTACCGGCTTTACCGGCCTTACGCCGAACTTTTTCACCTGCATACCGAATCCCCTTACCTTTGTAAGGTTCGGGCGGCCGCGTCCGGCGAATCTGAGCACAGATCTCACCAATGGCTTCTTTATCAATTCCTGAAACATTGATCTCACGGCCCGCCCGATCCGGAACTTCGAAGCTAACACCCGCTGGAGGTTCAAAAACGACCGGATGAGAATAGCCAACGTTTAACACCAAATTTTTACCCTCTACGGCGGCTCTATAACCAACGCCTTCTATGAATAGTTGACGTTTAAATCCATCACTAACCCCAACGATCATATTATTCAATAAGGCCCGTGTTAAACCGTGTTTGGCTCGATGAGTACGGTGGTCGCTATTACGAGTAACAACAACATCGCCATCTTCTTGTCCAATCTTGATCTCTGGCAAGAAATCTCTGGTTAGCTCGCCTTTTGGCCCCTTAACTGTCACCGTATTCTTATTAATATCCACCGAAACACCTTTCGGAATGGTGATCGGCAATTTTCCTATTCTCGACATTTTAAAACCTCACTGTACCCATTCATTAATATTGTCGGGCGAAACGCCTACCAAACGTAGCAGAGAACTTCACCGCCTACATTTTGTTGACGAGCTTGATGGCCGGTCATCACGCCTTTTGGCGTAGACACAATGGCAATACCCAATCCGCTTCTCACCCAGGGTATATCTTGTTTTTTCACATAAGTCCGTCGACCGGGTTTACTTACGCGCTTAATCCCTGCAATAACCGACCTCGGTTGACGCTCACGGGTATATTTCATGTGCAGTAATAGAGAGGGAACATCACCTGGCAGCACTTCAAAGTCTTGAATAAATCCCTCTTCTTTTAAGATTTTAGCGATGGCTACCCGTATTTTTGATGTAGGCATAGCTACTTGAGGGTGCCGCGCCATTCCCGCGTTTCTAACACGCGTTAACATATCAGCAATTGGATCGATCATATTCACACCAAATCCTTTTCAAATGTCGGATGGACATACAAACGGTCGAAGGTCAGTCTCTATTTTACCAACTCGATTTTACAACGCCGGGAACTTTACCTTCATTAGCCAACTGTCTAAAACAGATACGGCACAACCCAAAGCGGCGCATATAAGCGCGCGGCCGCCCACACTGGCTACATCGATTCCGGACCCGTACAGCATACTTCCTACGTTGTTCGCGAATAACCATACACTTTTTTGCCATGAATTATTTACTCCTAAAAGGCATCCCCATCAAATCTAACAAACGACGACCCTCTTCATCTGTTTCAGCCGTGGTCACAATACTTATTTCCATACCACGTACTTTATCAATTTTATCATACTCAATTTCCGGCCAGACCAATTGTTCTCTTAGTCCAATCGTGTAATTTCCGCGGCCATCAAAACTATCAGGCGACACCCCTCGAAAATCACGCTGGCGGGGCAGGGCCACGTTCAGCAGCCGGTCAAGAAAACTCCACATCCTACCGCCACGCAGGGTAACTTTAATTCCAATGGGGTTACCTTCGCGCAGTCTAAAAGTTGCAATTGACTTTTTAGCGCGGGTAATGATTGGCTTTTGCCCCGTAATAGCAGCCACTTCCTCTGAGGCCTTTTCCAAAACCTTAGCATTTTGCAACGCTTCACCCAGGCCAACATTGACCACCACTTTTGTAACCCGGGGCACCTGATTCACATTCTTGTAGGCAAAATCTTTGACCATTGCCGGAACAACATTTTGTTTATACTTATCTCTTAGCTGGAGCATAACTTACTCTCACCTATATTTTATCAATGGTAGCCTGGCAGCGTTTGCAGAAGCGTACCTTTTTATCACCTTCTAATCGAAAACCAACCCGCGCTGCTTCATTACAACTGGGACAAACCAGCATGACATTAGAGACATGAACCGGTAATTCTTTATCGATGATCCCGGTTTGGGTTCGCGTTTGACTCACAGGGCGTTGGTGCTTCTTTCGCACATTAACGCCTTTGATTAAAAGTTTGTCTCGATCAGGATTCCGACCCAGCCGCTTATTGAACCGATCAATCAGCCAGCCCTTTAGCACGCGATCAACTTCGCCCCGAGCGCCGACTTCGTTTCCACTGATTACTTGGACCAAGTCACCTTTTTTTATTTTTTGCATTTTATACTTTCCTCAAGCCGATGGTACTACAAAACTTCTGGAGCTAAAGAAACAATTCTCATGAAGCCTTTTTCACGTAACTCACGAGCAACCGGCCCAAATATGCGCGTCCCTCGTGGGCCAACCGCATCATTATCTAAAATAACAGCCGCATTCTCATCAAATTTAATAAACGAGCCGTCGGGACGACCGATTTCTTTTCGGGTTCGAACAATCACAGCCTTAACCACAGCCCCTTTTTTTACGTTACCCTGCGGAGCGGCTTGCTTAACAGAAGCAATAATGACATCGCCCACAGTAGCGTAACGCCGTCGGGAACCACCCAAAACCTTGATGCACAATATTTCTTTAGCCCCACTATTATCTGCTACCTTGAGGCGGCTCTCTTGCTGTATCATGATAATTACTCCACCACTATCAAATTAGGTCGTAAAATCAAACAGGGGCTTGCTCTAATATTTCAACCAAAGCCCAGCGTTTTTCTTTGCTAATCGGTTGGGACTCAATAATTTTTACGGTATCGCCCATCTTAGCGCTATTTTTTTCGTCGTGCACCTTATATTTGTTATGAAATCGCAGCACTTTACCATAGCGCGGGTGTTGCTTAAGACGCTCTACTTGTACTACGATAGTCTTGTCCATTTTATCGCTGGTCACACGACCAATTAGAATTTTACGTCGTTCTCTAGCCATTTCTTTAACTTTCTCCAGAAAGTATTAACTATTGGGCCGCCAATTGTCTTTCT